>WGFS01000094.1 GCA_015492115.1 Aquificaceae bacterium | reverse complement strand
GTTCCTCCTGATTTTTCTTTCGTTACATAGTTTGGGGAGTTAAGGTTAAGTTTTCATTAAGGCAGGAGAATTTCGGCGACAGTCCCCTTCCCCTCCTCGCTCCTTATCCTCAGCTCAGCACTCAGGAAATCCACTATCTTCTTGCTTATCGCCAGCCCGAGACCCATACCCTTCTTGTTCTTACCCCCGAAGAAGGGCTGGAAGATCAGGGGAATGTCCTCCCTCGGTATCCCCTCACCCGTGTCCTCTATAACGATCCTGACCTTCTTGCCTATCTCTTCCACCCTGATTGACACTCTCCCCCCCTCTCTGTTGTACCTGACCGCGTTCTCTATGAGGTTCTTCAGGAGGACGTAGAGCTTCTCCCTGTCGCTCTCCACCACGGCTTCTTTTCCGACAGACTCAACCTCAAGACCCTTTTGAGCTATCTCTTCCTTGAGATCCTCAAGGATCTCATTCACAAGGTCCTTTAGAGGGAATCTTTCCCTGACGGGCTTCTGCGCCGTATCAAGCAGGACGAGGAACCTGAGGGAACTTATCAGCCTCTCCAAGTCCTCTACCCTCTTCAGAACCCTCTCCAGGAGCTCTCTGCTCGGCGTCTTCTGAAGGAGGGCGGTTTCAAGGAGCCCTTTTATGGCGGTTAGAGGGGTGCCGAGCTCGTGGCTCACCGAGGCGGTGAACTCCCTCTGGAGTTTTTCAAACTTAGAAAGCTCGGAGATGTCCTCTATCTGAAAGGATCTCTCTCCCAGAGGGGAAACCCTGTAAATCCTTCCCGAGTGTTCAAACTCCAAGGTCCTCAACTTCCCTTCCAGAAGCTCACTAACAAAGCCTATAAGCTCAAGGCTCTTGAAAACCTCATAGTACTTCCGACCCTCCCAGCTCTCGGGCACTATTCCTCTATCAATGCAGAACCTGTTGGCGTACATCACGTTCCCATCTTCTGCGAGAACCACAACGCCTACGGATAGCCTGTCCAGAACTTCACTCATGATGAGAAAGTTAAAGATAAAACTTTAACATTTTCTTAACAATTCCCGGTTTATACTCTTGTCAAAGCCAAAAGGAGGTTCGGAAATGAAGAAAGTAGCGCTTGGCGTGGCTCTGGTAGCCGTTTCAGCCGTGGCTGGGGAGGTTATGACCGGTGCGGGTTCAACCTTCGTCTATCCTCTAATATCAAAGTGGGCTTACCTTTACGAGAGGGAAACCGGGATAAGGCTGAACTACCAGTCCATAGGTTCGGGTGGGGGAGTTAGGCAGATAAGGAACAGAACCGTTGACTTCGGGGCATCGGATGCACCCCTGAAACCTGATGAGGCAAAGAGATACAAGCTCGCTCAGTTCCCCGTGATAATCGGTGGCGTGGTTATATCCTACAACCTTCCCGTAAAGGATCTCAGGCTCAGCACCGAAGCCGTGTGCGACATATTCCTCGGGAAGATAAAGTACTGGGACAACGAGGAGATAAAGAAGCACAACCCCAACGCGGAGCTTCCCCACAGGAGGATCACGGTGATAAGGAGGTCCGACGGGTCGGGGACCACCTGGATATTCACCAACTACCTCTCAAAAGCCTGCCCGGAGTGGAAGAAGAAGGTTGGGTACGGAAAGGCGGTGAACTGGCCCACTGGGATAGGTGCCAAGGGGAACGAGGGGGTGGCAAACTACCTGAGAAGGGTAAGGGGTGGTATAGGCTACGTTGAGTTCGCCTACGCCCTTGAAAACAGGCTGAAGGTTGCGGTGGTTCAAAACAGGAACGGGAGCTTCGTTAAGCCCTCCGTAGAGACCTTCCAGTCCGCAGCGTCGGGCGCCAAGTGGGACCCCAGGAAAGACTTTTACGAGGTTCTAACATGGCAGAAGGGAAAGAACGCCTACCCCATAACGGGCTCAACCTTCGTAATACTTGCCAAGGACTACCCCAAGGAGAGGAACAGGAAGGTGGTCAAGTTCTTTGACTGGGCTTTCAAAAAGGGAGACGAGATCGCGGTAAAGCTCCACTACGTCCCCCTCCCGAAGAAGGTTAAGGATAAGATAAGGAACTACTGGAGAGCCAAAGGCTGGTACTGAGGGTATAATCTAAATACCGAAAGTGAAGAGGAGAGAGGAGTTAGTAGAGGCTCTCACTGGGTCAACCCTGGGGCTCTTCGCCCTCACGGTTGGCTTCCTTTTTCCCCTCTTTACCCTTTTAGTCCTGATATTTGAATCCCTTCCAGCTATAAGGAAGTTTGGACTTTTCAACTTCCTCACGGGAACCACCTGGGACCCGGTTGCGGAGGTTTTCGGTGCCCTTCCCGCTCTACTCGGGACGCTCCTCGTTACCTTCCTCGCCTCGGCTATAGCCCTCCCCGTGAGCATAGGGATAGCCATGTTCATCTCCGAGCTCTCCCCAAAAAAGTTAAAACCCGTGTTCTCTACAGCGGTGGAGCTCCTCGGTGCAATCCCCAGCATTATATACGGGATGTGGGGTCTCTTTGTTATAGCTCCCCTCATGGCTGATTACGTTGAGCCCTTCTTACAGGAGACCCTCGGCAGGATCCCTCTTCTGGGAAAACTCTTTGACGGTGCTCCCACGGGGGTAGATGCCCTTACCGCGAGCTTCGTTCTCTCAGTGATGATAATACCCTTTATGAGCACCATAGTGAAGGACGCCTTTGAGATGACACCGGAACTTCTCAAGGAAGCGGGATACGGGCTCGGGGCTACCAAGTGGGAGGTGGTGAAGAACGTGGTGATACCCTACACGCTACCGGGGATAGTGGGTGGGATGGTTCTCTCGGTGGGCAGGGCACTCGGTGAGACGATGGCCGTCGCCTTTCTCACCGGAAATGTCCACCAGATACCGAAGAGTCTGCTGGAGCCTCTGACCACCATAACGGTTGCCATCGCCAACGAGTTCACCGAGGCGGACTCGGACATTTACCTCGCATCCCTGTATTATCTGGCTCTCATTCTCTTTGTTCTCTCCTTCGGTCTGCTGATGCTCGCCAAGTTTTATCTGCTTGAGAGGTTGGGAAAGAGATGGGGAACGAAAGGCACCTGAGAAGGGTAATCCTGAGGAGGAAGTTCGTAAACATCCTCATGCTGACACTCTCAACCCTGACCGCCATGTACGGTCTCGTATGGCTCTTCTGGATACTCGGGGATATACTGCTCAACGGCTTCAAGTTCATCAGTTTACAGCTCTTCCTTAACGACCCTACACCTCCCGGCATAGAGGGAGGAGGTCTCAGGCACGCCTTTGTTGGGCACTTCATAATAACGAGTCTCGGAGCTCTCATAGGCGTCCCCATCGGAATAGGGACGGGCATATTCTTTGCGGAGTACGGGAGGCATTCCAGGATAGTAAAAGGGTTCAGAAACGTCACCGACGTCCTCGTGAGCTTCCCCTCCATAGTTGTGGGAACCTTCGTTTACGCCCTTATGGTAAAGCCACTCGGGCACTTCTCAGCGGTATCGGGCTCTGTCTCCCTCGCGCTCCTTATGATACCGGTTATAGCCATAACCACCGACGAGATCCTCAAGCTCGTTCCCAACTCTCTCAGGGAGGCTGGCTACGCCCTTGGCGCCCACAGGTGGCAGGTCATAAAGGACATCTCCATCTCCGCTGCCAAGAGGGGGATACTCACCGGGGTCATACTCGGGATAGCGAGGATATCGGGAGAGACAGCCCCCCTACTCTTCACCTCCTTCAACAACAACTTCTTCAGCACGGATATCACCAAGCCGATGGCATCTCTGACGGTTACTATATTCCAGTACGCTATGGGACCATACGAGGAGTGGCACAGGCAGGCATGGGCAGCATCCTTAATCCTCACCTTTGGAACCCTTTTCTTCTTCATAACCGCCAAGGCGGTAGTCCACGGCATGAGGAGGTCGGGTTAGTTAATGATGTCTGTGGTTAAATAATTCTAAAGGCGATGAACAGCACACCCCTGAAGATAGAGGTAAAGAATCTCAACTTTTACTATGGGGATGTCCACGCCCTGAAAGACATTAACCTGAGCGTATATGAAAAGAGGGTGACAGCGATAATAGGACCCTCCGGGTGTGGAAAGACGACCCTTCTGAGATGCTTCAACAGGATGCACGACCTGTATCCGGGTAACAGGTACGAGGGTGAGATAATCCTCCACCCCGAAGAGGTGAACATAGTGAGCAAAGAGGTAGACCCCATAATGATCAGGATGAGGATAGGGATGGTCTTCCAGAAGCCAAACCCCTTTCCCAAGTCCATCTACGAGAACGTTGCCTACGGGCTCAAACTGAAAGGTATAAAGAAGAAGAGCGTCCTTGACGAGAAGGTTGAACAGGCTCTTAAGGGAGCTGCTCTATGGGAAGAGGTGAAGGACAGATTGAATGAAAACGCCTACTCCCTATCGGGAGGTCAACAGCAGAGACTCTGCATAGCGAGGGCGATAGCTCCAGAGCCGGAGGTTCTCCTCTTTGACGAGCCCACCTCAGCCCTTGACCCAATCTCCACCGCCAAGATAGAGGATCTGATAGTTGAGCTCAAGAACAGGCTCACGATACTCATAGTCACCCACAACATGCAGCAGGCTGGAAGGATATCTGACTACACCGCCTTCATGTACATGGGAAAGCTGGTAGAGTACGGACCTACAGAAAAGATTTTCACAAAGCCCGACGAGAAGCTCACCGAGGACTACATAACAGGGAGGTTCGGATAGGTTCCATGAAGGGAAGGGACGTTGAGCTCGTGGGAAGGGTCTGGAACACCCTGAACCTGATATGGTTTGCGATGTTCTTCTCAGTCCTCGCCTACACCATACTCGGTCTGTTCCTGAAGGGTTACGTGGGCTTCAGCTTTGGGGAAGAAACGCTCACAAAGATAAGGACTATTTTCTATATACTCAGCTTAGGAACCATAACCTACTCCGTTTACGCACGCAGGAGCTACCTGAGAAAGGCTTCAGGGGAGAAGAAAATGGAGAGAGCTTTAGAGGTTTACAAGATAGCTTTAATAGTGTCCCTCGGCATATCGGACTTCATAGGGATATTCGGCTTCCTGCTCCTTTTGATGGGAGACAGGTTCTACGGCTTTCCCCTGATAATAACCGCGGGTCTCACTATGCTCTACCACAGACCAAAGAGGTCGGAGATACTATCTCTGAGAGGCTCTAAGTGATCCTGGAACGTTTCCTCTCTTCCTCTTCCAGCCTGTGAATCCTGACCACAACCCACCACATGCCCTTGGGTATGAGCAGGTAGGAGAGTGTGGCGAAGGAGAGGAGACCTTTCCAGAAACTGCTGAACACCGGGCTCCCTATCATCAGGTAGGCGCAGTAGAGCATCACTCCCATAAAGATGAAGGAGAAGTAAAGGAACTTATCTTCTTCCCTCAGCCTTGCGTAGGTGTAAAAGAAGGCGTAACCCCCCGCGCTGAGTATGTAAAAGAACCCGGCGGCGAGGAGGACAACAACTTCATAGGGACTGCTCATGCGGGCTTAACCTCCACAGAAGGCACCCTCTTCCCTATGGTCGCTATATCGTAGAGGAGGACGAGGTAGGAGAGAAGGAACAGCACCCCGAAACCGAACCTCCACAGGTAGGGAACGCTAACCCACGGGTGCATCTGGGCTGTTATGTAGTCCTGCCATGTCGCTCCTCCCACAGCCCTCTCAAAGAAGGTCTGGGCAAACCCCGCGACGAGGAGAGCTCCAACCATACCTACCATTGAGATTATCATGCCTATGTAGGCCACCTTCCAGGTTCTGCTGTCAAGTATGGGACCCTCTGGAGCTCTCAGGTGCTGAAGGATTATGTAGACGAAGACTATATTGGTTGCAACGTATGCTCCGAAGAAGGCAAGGTGTCCGTGAGAGGCTGCCATCTGAGTTCCGTGGGAGTAGAGGTTTATCTGGGGAAGGGTATGCATGAAACCCCACACTCCCGCACCGAAGAAGTTTCCGAAAGCCTGAAGGAATATCCAGAAGAGGGCAGGTCTGTTAACAGTCTGGAGCTTGTGAACACCCGCATCATAAACAGCGTGGACTATCATGGCAACGAGGGGTATGGGTTCAAGGGAGGAGAAGAAACCACCTATACCGAGCCAGTACTCGGGAGTTCCTATCCAGTAGTAGTGGTGTCCGAGCCCCAGTATCCCAGTTCCGAAGACGAGAAGGACCTCAAGGTAGAGCCAGCCCTCTATTATCCTCCTCGGAGTCCCGAGGACGTGCATGAGAGCCCATCCCATCAGGACTCCAACGAGAACCTCCCATGTAGCCTCAACCCAGAGGTGGACGACCCACCACCACCAGAACTGATCCTGGGTTATGTTGGGGGTGAAGAACATACCAGCAATGTATAGACCCGCAAGGGCGAGGAGGTCTATCAGGAGAACACCGAGAAGCCCGGTTATCCTGCCCGACCTGAACACGGTCGCTATCACGTTGAAGTAGATCATGAGCATTACAGCGACTACGCCTATATCAGCCCACCGGGGCGCCTCTATGTACTCCCTGCCTTCGGTTATGAACCATATGGTGAAGAAGTTTCCGTGTCCAATCTGCTTGAATATGTAAACGAGAACCACTATACCCACCGCTGTGGTGAGCAGGAACCAGGCGAGCTTTCCCAGTTTGGCACCGACAACGTCCATCCCGGTTTCGGAGGGAAGGAGCCAGTATATCCCCCCTATGAATCCCATCAGGAGCCAGACGATCATGGCGTTTATGTGGAGCATCCTCGTTATGGAGAAGGGCAGTACTCCGTAGAGGAAGTCTGGGTTTATGTACTGGTATGCAGCTATCAGACCAAAGAGGAGCTGAGCTCCGAAGAGGACTATTGCAACGGAAAAGTAGAGAAGGGCTATCTTCTGACTCTCGTAAAGCCTCTCCATCTCAAAAACCTCCCTCAAAACTTAACGAGCTTGGACTGACCGAAGTGGTCAGGGAAACCGTTTGTGTTTATGGCGGACATCCACTTCAGGTAAGCGACAACAGCCTTAGCCTCCTCCTCCGTGAGGTGGAGGTTGGGCATCCTCCTCGTCCAGGTCGCGTACTTGTCAGGGTGCATCAGGAACCTGACCATCGCCTCTTCTTTCGTCTTCGCTCCGGTCATCGGGATCATTATCTTCTCCCACTTTGGGTCAAGCCAGGCCTTGGTGAGGTCAGGGGCGTAGTAGGCTCCGTTTCCGAGAAGGGTGTGGCAGTCCATGCAGTTCCTGCTCTGTATGGTGAGCTTCCCCTTAACAAGTAGCTTCATAGCCTCCTCACGGGTATAGGTCTTACCGAAGAGGGGTTCATCACCGAGCACAACGGGCTTGAACCTACCGGTATCGGCGTCAAGCTGGTAGCCTATCTTCCTGTTTATGACCGTTGGATCGGGTATCCTTCCCTTTCCTATAGCTGTCTTTCTCAGAGTGTCAAAGGTGAGTATCCAGAGGAAGGCGAACATGACGAGGGAACCGACTATTGCGAAGCGCTTCCAGAAGACAGGTTCCAGCCAGCTACGTCCCCTCGTGAGTATCGTTCCACCCACGAGGGTTATCAATAGGGATGCTACAACTACCTCTATCCAACCTGACCCCATGGCTCTCCCTCCTTCGTTAAAAGTAAGTGTTCACTACTACGGTGTCAAGAGGGTGAGGGCTATACGTCAGGGGCTCAGAGTACGCCTGTCTCTCTTCTGTCAAGGGAAGCCTTTATGAAGGAGACGAACAGTGGGTGGGGATCAAAGGGCTTGCTCTTGAACTCGGGATGGAACTGGCACCCTATGTACCAGGGGTGGTCTGAAAGCTCCATAATTTCAACGAGCCTGCGGTCGGGTGATAGACCTGAAAAGCGTATGCCGTTCTCCTCAAAGATATTTCTGAACTCGTTGTTGAACTCATACCTGTGCCTGTGCCTCTCGTAGATGATCTCTCTACCGTATATCTCACGAGCCTTTGTACCCTCCTGAAGAACGCAGGGGTAGGCACCCAACCTCATAGTTCCCCCGAGCTCGTTTATCTTCCTCTGCTCCTCCATCAGGTCTATGACGGGGTAAGGGGTATCAGGGTCAAACTCGGTAGAGTTCGCTCCCTCAAGACCGAGGACGTTCCTTGCAAACTCCACAGCCATCAACTGCATACCGAGGCATATACCGAAGGTGGGTATCCTCTTCTCTCTTCCCGCTCTGAGAGCGTCTATCTTCCCCTTAGTCCCCCTCTCTCCGAACCCTCCCGGTATGAGTATTCCGTCAACCTTCAGTAGCTCCTCCTCGTCAAACCTCTCGGAGCTGATCCAGGTTATGTTCACCTTGGAGCTGTTGGCTATACCTCCGTGGGTGAGAGCCTCCATTATGCTCTTGTAGGCGTCCTTCAGCTCAACGTACTTTCCTATGACCGCTATGTTCACCTCTTTCTGGGCTGTCCGGAGGACGTTGACCACCTTCTTCCACTTGGAGAGGTTCGTGTCCCTGAATTCAAGCCCGAGCCTGTTGGCTACTATCTTGTCCAGACCTTCCTCCTTGAACTTGTTGGGGAGGTCGTATATGTAGTCAAGGTCTGGTGCGGATATTACCGCGGACTCCTCCACGTTTGAGAAGAGGGCTATCTTACCCTTTATCCCTTTGGGCAGGTCCCTGTCAGCCCTGCATATCAGGGCGTCCGGCTGTATACCTATAGCCCTGAGCTCCTTCACCGAGTGCTGGGTGGGTTTTGTCTTGAGCTCACCTGCGGTTTTTATGTAGGGCACGTAGGTAACGTGTATGAACATGGAGTCGTTTCTCCCGAGCTCAAGGGAGAGCTGTCTGACAGCCTCAAGGAAGGGGAGCCCCTCAATGTCCCCGACCGTTCCCCCGACCTCAACTATAACAACATCGTGGTCGTCGGAGACCCTCTTTATGAGCTCCTTTATCTCCTCCGTTATGTGGGGTATGACCTGGACGGTAGCCCCGAGGTAGTCCCCTTTCCTCTCCCTCGTTATTACGTTGAAGTAAACCTTTCCCGCTGTAACGTTGTTGTCTTTGCTCATCACAGCGTTGGTAAACCTCTCGTAGTGTCCGAGGTCAAGGTCTGTCTCCGCCCCATCCTCGGTGACGTAAACCTCCCCGTGCTGATAGGGGCTCATAGTTCCGGGGTCAACGTTCAGGTATGGATCCAGCTTCTGGAGGGTTATCCTGTAGCCCATCCCCTCAAGTATCGCCCCAACGGACGCTGAGGTCACACCCTTTCCAAGGGAGGAGAGAACCCCTCCGGTCACAAAGATAAATTTGCCCATGTGAGTAATTTATTATAAAGTCAAGACCTTCTTTAAGTCTTTCCCCGTTGTCTTTCCCTAACTTCTTCATATCCCTTTAAAAAACTTTTCCTGGAGGTGAGCTATGAAGGTAAGGATTGTTTCTGTTGGAGACCTTACCCCTACTCAGAACGGGGAGAATTACATCGCTAACCTCATAGTCCTGATTGAGGGTCAGTCTGAGCTTATGCCCCTTAAGGTCATAGTTCCTACTGAGAAAGTCCCGAACATTACTGAAGGTGCTGTCCTTGATGTGAACCCTACTTCTCGTGCGACCTTCTCTGTTAAACGCTATGAGCCTTCTAATGGAACCTCTGAAGCTGTTGCCTCAAAGATAGATGAGATTTTGAAGGGAGTTAAGAAGTAATGCCCTCTTCCTTCCCGGTTATTCACGTGCTCGGTGAACCTGCCTTTGATTACTTCTTTTCGGTAGTCCTTTACTTCGGGCTAATTGCTTGGTTTATCGCTATCCCCATAAGGTTGGTGAGTCGGTCATGACATACTGTAAGGAGACCTTTAACTCTTTAGGGCAATTGCGTTATTACTGCGATTGGAAAGGGACTTGGCATTTAACTTATCCCTCCTGCTATCAGTCCTGCCTGACATACGATTACAACGGAGACGGGATAGCTGAGCCTATACCCATATCTCAGGCTGATTGGACTCTCCTTTTAGCCTTTGCCGGGGCTATATGCGGGCTTCTTCTCAGCTACGCCATTATAGGAGCGTCTAACTGATGTTTAGAAGGTGGCGCGTCACCTTAAAACTCTAAATGGGAGGTGTTCAGCTATGAGGAAATTTTTAGTTTCTGCCTTTGCTTCTCTTACTTCTGTCGGTCTCGCTCTCGCTCAAACTACCGGGACTACTACGGGTCCTAACTTCTCCAATATTCAGCCTGACCTCTCCGCTGTCTGGGGTCTTGCTGGCTCTATAATAGGTGCCCTCGTGACCATGATTGTGGTTAGGAAGGGCATCAAGCTCGCCAATAGGAGCTAAGCATGATAAAAGGGCGGGGCGTCCTTGCCCTTCTCTTTTTTAT
>WGFS01000093.1 GCA_015492115.1 Aquificaceae bacterium | reverse complement strand
GCTTCCCCCTCTGAGGGAGAGGGGAGAAGACATAATCCTCCTCGCGGAGCACTTTTTGAAGAAGTTCGCAAACGAGTACAAGAAGGAGTGTAAATCCCTCTCGGACGAGGCTAAGGAGGTGTTACTCAACCACAGGTGGAAGGGTAACGTCAGGGAGTTGAGAAATTTAATGGAGAGAATAGTTATACTCTGTGATAGGGATGTCATAAAGCCTGAACACATAGGGGCTGGGTTTGCCAAGAGCGCGAGAGATTACAGTCACATATTCAGGATGGAGAGCTTTAAGGAGGCAAAGAGGGAGTTTGAGAAAACCTTCATTGAAGAGAAGCTCAAGGAGTACAACTACGATATGAAAGAGGTTGCCTCAAGGATAGGCATAGATCTATCAAACCTTTACAGAAAGGTGAAGGCGTACGGTATAAAGCTCAGGAACCTGCAAGGTTCACTATGATACCAACGCTTACCATCATGGCGGTCTCAGACCTGAGAGTGTGAGGCTCAAGTTTTACGGAGGTAAACCCCTTTTCCCTGAGCATGCTTCCTTCTCTCTCGCTGAATCCTCCCTCAGGACCAACGACTATACCTAATTTTTCAATACCCGAAAGTTTCAGTTCCCTTACGGGTATTCCCTCATAGAAGTTGTCAAGGATAACGTTTAGCTCGTGCTCTGGTTTTAACGAGTTTATAGAAGTCGGTTTTTCTATCAGCATCTCGTAGGGTCTTCCAGACTGCTTCATCGCTTCCTTAGATATCCTCCTCCATCTTTCCATCCTTTTTAGTAAAACTTCTCTCCTTCTAAAGCTCCTCTCCGTGATAGTGGGGACGAGCTTAACCACGCCGAGCTCAGTTGCCTTCTGGACTATCATGTCAAAGGTCTTAAGATCAACTGTCACCGCCTGGTATAGCGTTATCTCAACTTCGGGTTTCTTGGTTTCAATCTCTCCTACGATCTCGCACAGGGCTTCCCTCTTTCTCTCTTCAGAGAGTCTGCACAGGTAAATCTTTTCCTCCCAGATTATACCGAGTTCTTCACCTGGACTAATTCTCCTTACTTTCAGGTGTTTTAGTTCTTCACCCGATATTACGAATCTGTTTCCTTTCTTTGAGCTCGGGAAAAAGATGTGCATGGGAACGGGGCGGAACGCCCCGGGGTGGTTTTACTTTATGCTCTCTCTAAGGTCCTTTGCGGGTTTGAAGGCTACGACCTTCCTTGCGGGTATCTGGATTACCTGACCCGTTCTTGGGTTCCTACCCTTTCTTGCAGCCCTCTTCTTGACAGTGAATATCCCCAGACCGGGTATGGCGATCCTCTCGCCCTTCTTGAGAGCCTTGGCTATAGCCGCGACAGCTGCCTTGAGAGCGGCGTCAGCCTCTTTCTTGGTGATGCCCGCCTGCTTGGCGACCTCTGCAACAAGCTCTGCCTTTGTCATAGCACGACCCTCCCAAATAGAATTTAGCGCTGATATAGATAATACATAACTTGTTTTGATTTTGCAAGCCTTTTCTTTAGACTATAATTATCTTTCAGCCATTTTTGATAGGCTCATGGAGGTCTAGTGAATGGACTATAAGGAGACTCTCAACCTTCCCAGAACTGAGTTTCCCATGAAGGCAAACCTTCCGGATAAAGAGCCCCAGATACTTCAGAGGTGGGAAAAACTGTATGAAAAGATAAGAGAGTTGAGGAAGGGTAGGAAAATTTTCCTGCTTCACGATGGACCTCCTTATGCGAACGGACATATCCACATAGGGCACGCCCTTAACAAGATACTCAAGGACATTATAAACAAGTACAACCTGCTAACTGGTAGGGATATCCTCTACATACCAGGATGGGACTGCCACGGTCTTCCCATAGAGAGGCAGGTTGAGAAGGAGCTGAAGTCAAAAAAGATCAGGAAGGAGGAACTGCCAAAGGGAGAGTTCAGAAAGCTCTGTCGGGATTACGCCAGGAGGTTCGTGGACATCCAGAGGGAGGAGTTCAAGAGGCTGGGTGTCCTCGGGGACTGGGACAACCCATACCTGACCATGGACCCAGCCTACGAGGCTCAGGAGGTCAGGGAGCTCGGCAAGTTCTATGAGAAAGGGCTCGCTTACAGGAGCAAGAAGCCTGTTTACTGGTGCATATACGACATGACCGCAGAGGCAGAGGCTGAGGTTGAGTATCAGGAGAAGGAAGACCCGAGCGTGTTCGTTAAGTTCCCCCTTGAAGGTGAGGAGGATACCTACCTCGTTATATGGACTACGACCCCCTGGACTCTTCCCGCCAACCTCGGTGTTATGGTGGGAGAGGAGTACACCTACGTTTACTTTAAAACCCCAGAAGGAACTCTGATCCTCGCAAAGGAACTCCTTGAAAGGTTCAGGGAGCTTACGGGAATAGATGGAGAGTTACTGAGGGAGGTCAAGGGCAAGGAGCTCGTTGGACTATCCTACAGGCACCCTTTCGTTGACAGGTCTGAGCTTGAAGGATACCTCTCCGAAGAGACCCTGAGGGGTATGTGGAAGGTTTATCCTTCGGAGTTCGTTGAGCTCGGGACGGGAACTGGACTCGTTCACATGGCTCCCGGGCACGGTCAGGAGGACTACGTGGTCGGTTCAAGATACGGGCTTGAGCCTTACTCTCCCCTTGACGACTCGGGGAAGTTCGTCCCACCTGTTCCGGAATTCATAAGGGGAGTTCGCGTATTTGATGCCAACAACCTGATCGTAAATCTCCTGAAGGAAAAGGGCTTTCTTGTTCACAGCGACAGGGTGAGACACTCCTATCCCCACTGCTGGAGGTGTAAGAATCCGGTCATATTCAGGGCTACCCATCAGTGGTTCATAGGCATGTCCGCCAGGCTCAACTCTCACACCCTCAGGGAGAGGGCGCTTGAGGAGATAGAGAAGGTCAGGTGGATACCGGAGTATGGGAAGAACCGCATAAAGAGTATGGTTGAGAACAGACCCGACTGGTGTATATCCAGGCAGAGGTACTGGGGTGTTCCCATAGCTGTTTTCTACTGCAGGGAGTGTGGGGAGATAGCGGACGACAGGGAGGTGTTTGAGCATGTCGCAAGGCTTATAGAGGAGAACGAGTTCGGCGCTGACGTTTGGTTTGAGAAGAGCGAGAGGGAACTCCTCCCGGAGGGATACAGGTGTAAGAGGTGTGGCAGTGAGAGCTTCAGGAAGGAGGAGGACATCCTTGACGTGTGGTTTGACTCAGGGTGCTCTCACGCTTCTGTGATAAGACCTCTCGGCTTTGACAGGGCGGACATGTACCTTGAGGGCTCCGACCAGCACAGGGGGTGGTTTCAGGCTTCTCTCCTTGAGTCAGTTGGCTCTTACGGACACGCCCCCTACAGATCTGTGCTTACCCACGGCTTCACCGTTGATGAGAAGGGAAGGAAGATGTCAAAGTCTCTGGGGAACGTGGTCTCTCCCCAGGAAGTAATAGACAGGTACGGTGCGGACATACTCCGTCTCTGGGTAGCTTCAGAGGATTACTCGGAGGATGTCAAGCTTGGAAGCTCTATCCTGAAGAACCTGGTTGACGACTACAGGAAGATAAGGAACACCCTGAGGTTCTTGCTCGCAAACCTCTACGACTTTGACCCGGCAAAGGATAGGATTGAAACAGAGGAGCTTCACCACTTTGACCGCTGGCTCGTTTCCCATCTTCAGGGTGTCCTGTTGGAGGTTCACAGGTACTACAGCAACTACACCTTCCACCGTGTTTACCACCTGGTAAGGAACTTCTGCACAACCACCCTCTCCTCCCTCTACCTTGACGTTCTCAAGGACAGGCTATACGTCTATGCACCGGACAGCTGGGAGAGGAGATCCGCCCAGACAGTTCTCCACGAGCTCCTCGTCTCCCTCACAACATCCATTGCTCCATTCCTGAGCTTTACCGCGGAAGAGGTCTGGGAACACGCCAGGAAGATAGACCCTTCCCTCCCGGAGAGCGTTTTTCTCGCTGAGATACCACGACCTGACGACAGACTTGTGGACGAGGAGCTTGAGAAGGAGTACGAGCTACTCATAAAGGTGAGGGATGAGGTTCTGAGGGTTCTTGAGAGAGCGAGGAGGGAGGATATAGTCAGGCACCCTTACGAGGCTAAGGTATTCATAAGGGCTGAAGGCGAGCTCCTTGAGCTACTCAGAAAGTACAGCGACTACCTGAACTTCTTCTTGACGGTCAGTCAGGTTGAGTTTGGAGAGGGTGGGGACGTTGTGAGCGAGGGTGAGGAGGTTGAAAACCTTACTGTTGGTGTATCCCACGCCGAAGGAAAAAAGTGTCCGAGATGCTGGATATACTATCCTGAGAGAGAGTTTGAAGGTGAGGTCTGTAAGAGGTGTTGTGAGGTTCTGAAGGAATTGGGATATGTTTGCACTTAAATCATATTCTCAACTGAGAGTTTTCCTACATTATTTTCTAAGGAGGAAAAGATATGAGGAGAGAGAGCATTCCCCTCCTTGACTTTTTGAAGTCATCCAACGGCTCCATACTCATACTGACCCACGAGAACCCCGATGGAGATGCCCTCGGGAGCGCGATGGCTCTCTACCTGTTTCTCAAGAAGCTTGGGAAGAACGTAACTGTGGGTTGCAAGGACAGGATACCCCACTTCCTTGACTTCATACCCCATTCCGAGGAGGTCGTACAGATACCGGACGGAAAGTTCTACGACATAGGGATAATAGTTGATTCAGCTGGATTTTACAGGGCTGGAGCTGAAGTCAAGGTCGCAAAGAGGGTAAGGATAGACCACCACGTTGGTGGAGAGTTCTACGGAAGATACGACTACATAGACCCCAAGTCTCCAGCTACAGCAGCGCTCGTATACGAGCTCATATCGGCCTGGGACGAAACAAAGATAGATAAGGATATAGCGACATGTATCTACGCCGGGCTCGCCACGGACACGGGCTTCTTCAAGTACTCAAACACCAACGAGTACACCTTTGAACTTGCCAGAAAGCTCGTTCACTACGGGGCAGACCCCAACTACGTTTACAGGATGTTCTCTGAGAGGGAATCCCTGAACAAGATGAAGCTCATAGCCAAGGTTCTTGAGACCCTCACCCTCTACGAGGACGGACTTGTCGCGGGAATAACCATATTTGACAGGTTCTTCAAGGAGACCGGAACCGAGTACTCGGACAGCGAGGGGCTCGTGAACTACCCGAGGTCTATAGAGGGTGTGGAGGTAGCCTTCGCCCTCATAGAGAAGCCTGACGAGGGTATATGGAAGGTCTCTTTGAGGAGTAAGGTGAATGCAGATGTCTCCAAGATAGCGGAGAGGCTCGGAGGTGGCGGTCATAAGTACGCTTCCGGTGCAAAGATCAAGGAGAACTCTTACGAGAAAGCGCTTGAGAAACTCCTCTCCGAGATAAGAAAACAGCTTGAGCTCCAGAAGATACATCACTGATGGCACTCTTTGGCGCCCACGTTTCCTCAGCAGGTTCCATACTGAACACCTTTGATAGAGCCAAGGAGATACGGGCTGAGGTTTTCCAGTTCTTCCTGAGGAGTCCAAGGGTCTGGAGGTGGAGAGGTGTTAGTAATGAGTTAGTAAACAAATTTTCCGAGAGGTTGAGGGAGTTCGGTAATCCTGTTATGGTTCACGCACCCTACCTTCTGAACTTAGCGTCCGCCAACGAAGATCTCAGGAGAAAGTCCATAAACGTATTTCTTGAAGAGCTTAGGTTCTGCGACAGCGTCGGGATAGACTTTTACAACTTCCACCCAGGTACAGCAAAGGGGATAGACGAAGAAACAGCTATGAGAAACATAATCTCCTCCCTTGAGGAGATATTCTCAAGATACGAGCCGTGCAGGACTACGGTGCTATTGGAGAACACTGCAGGTGAGAGGGGAGATATGGGGAAGAGCTTTTCTGAGCTCGCCCGTATCATTGATAGATTTCCCGGTCTCAGACTTGGGTTGTGCCTTGACACGTGCCACGCCTTCGCCTACGGTTACGGGATAAACACTCCTGAGGGGTTTGACAGGTTCCTCCGTGAAGTTGAAGAAACGGTCGGTTTTGAAAGGGTTATGGCTGTTCATGCCAACGACTCAAAGGTTCCCCTCGGAGCTAAAAGGGACAGACATGAGCACATAGGCGATGGGTACATAGGTCTGGATGGGTTCAGAAACCTCCTGAAGCACGAGCACTTTGGGAAACTCCCCTACTACATAGAGACCCCAAAGACGGACGACATGGACGTGGTAAACTTGAACAGGTTGAGAGAGCTTTACTCGTTGTAGAATTTATGCGTGGCTCTGAGAGTTGTTATAGAGAAGAACAGCCCAGAAGTTCCAGACGATTTCCTGTTCAGTGTTCTCTCAAGCACCCTTGGGGTGAATGAGGAGGAGTTCCAGAAGCTGAAGAGGGAAGACGGGAGTGTGTCCATATATGTCAAGGATCCTTCCGCAATACTCAAGCTTCAACAGATCTCTGAAAAGCACTCCTCCCTCCTGAAGATAACCTTTGAAGATTCATCAAGCGGAGGGGGGATATTCAGCCTAACCAACACCGCAGTGAAGTCAAACTGGGGTCTTGCTGTATCCTGGGGCGCTGTGGTGGTTTTACTGAGCCTTCTCTCTATGGTTCCCATAGTTGGTTTATTTGTGAGCATAGTTTCCAGTGCCTTCTACTACGCCTTCCTTCTCCTCATGTCTCACAGATTTAAGGAAAGAGAACTGAGCCCCGAGTCTGTTAGATCGGTTATGAAGGAGCTCAGTCTTGGAGAGGCTTTCTCAAGATACATGGGCTCAGGATTCGGGTTCTGGCTCGGTTTTATAGTCCTATCAATACTGAGCATGGTGCTCTTCTTTGCCCTCGCTTTCGTGTTCGGTGGTCTGGGGGCAATATCCGATATTGCGAGCTACGGTAGGGTTGGCGGTTCAACCCTTGGAGCTGTGTTCGTAGTGGTTTTCCTCGTTCTTATATTCTGGCTGTGGCTCTTCTATGTATTACCTCTAATGGTATCCAGGGCTATACTGCGGGGAAAACCCAGCTTTGAGAGTACATTTATGGCTGTCGTATCTATCTTCACACCCTCCTTTGTGAAGGAGAGCTTCAGCAACAACTACATAGGGATAGGGGGTATGTGGTCTCTTGTCCTCACTGTGGGCATAATAGGGTTTACCCTTGCGATAGTTCTCATAATAACCATACCCGTAGCCATACT
>WGFS01000092.1 GCA_015492115.1 Aquificaceae bacterium | reverse complement strand
GACATAACCCACCTGCCTCCCCACGAGAGGGCAAAGAAGGGGATAGCCTTCCTCCCTCAGGAACACACCCTCTTTGACGAGCTCACCGTGATGGATAACCTCCTTATCTTCCTTGAGTTCTTCACCGACAGCAGAGAAGAGGCTGTAACCAGAGCTGAGGCTCTCCTTGAGGATTTCGGGCTCCTCTCCCTCAGAAACCAGAGAGCCTACACCCTCTCCGGAGGGCAGAAGAGGAGGCTTGAGATAGCGAGGAGCCTGATAACAAAGCCCAAGTACCTCTTTCTTGATGAACCCTTTGCGGGACTTGACCCCATCATAGTCAGCGATATAAGGAGGATGGTGAGAGGTTTGAGGCATCAAGACATAGGCATCCTCATAACAGACCACAACGTCAGGGAGACTATAAGCATAGTGGACAAGGTGTACATAATCTCTGAGGGGAGGATAATAGCAAAGGGGCACCCCTCGGAGGTTATTGAGCTTGAGGACGTGAGGAAAACCTACCTGGGGGAAGACTTCAGGTTATAGCTCTTATATTCTCCTTACCGAAGTAGAACCCCTGCCCGAACCTTATACCTACTCTCCTGACCGTCCTGAGCTCCTCCTCCTTCTCTATGAACTCAGCGACCAGGTCTATTGAGAACTTGTCCGCCATTGTTTTCATACTTTCAACTATCGCCCTGTTGTAGGGGTCTCTGTGTATGTTCCTTATGAAGGAGCCGTCCACCTTTATGAGGTCTAAGAGCTTGACGAAGTGTCTGAGCTGGGACATGGAGGAGAAACCGCTCCCGAAGTCATCAAGGACAACCCTGAAGCCCATATTCTTCAAGCGCTCAATGTGTTTGAGAGCCTCATCGGTGTTCATGAAGGTCTCCCTCTCCGTTATCTCTATGTAAATCCTTGATCTCTGGTGCTTTGGTATTAGACCGAGGTCGGAGATGACCTTTCCCCTGTCTAAAGAGCGTGGGGAGATGTTTATGAAGAAGCAGTAAGGTAGTAGGGATTCATCGCGGATCAGCCGGGAGAGCCTTTTTACCGTTAGCCTGTCAATGTCCTCTATAAGTCCGAGATCCTCCACATACCTCAGGAACTCACCCATGGTGTAAGTCCTGTCTCCATCTACAACCCTGAAGAGTAGCTCGTAGCCGAACACCCTATCCCTCTGGAGGTCGTATATGGGCTGGAGGTGGTGAACGGTGGCTCCCTTCCGCAGGTAAGCTCTGAGCTCTTTCTCTTTCCTGAACTTCTCAATGAAGAGCTCCTTGTCCGTACTGCCCGTCAGGGTCGCTGTTCTGTCCTTGCCCTCGCTCTTTGCCCTGTAGAGGCTTATATCCGCTATAGCGAGGAGTTCTGCGGGATCCTCCGTATCGTCCGGAAAACTCGCAACACCGAGGCTTATCGTTATGTATATAGCCCTGTCCCCGTCTATGAAGAGCCTCGTTTCCCTTACCTTCTCCCTTATCCTCTCTGCGAGTTCGTAAGCTCCGGACTTGTCCGTCTCGGGACAGAGAACAGCAAACTCCTCACCTCCGTATCTGTAAACCGTGTCCGTCTCCCTTATTGACTCTCTTATGAGCCTTGCCACCTTCTTGAGGACTTCATCTCCCGTTGCGTGACCGTATGTGTCGTTCACCCCCTTGAAGTTGTCAATATCTATCATCACCAGACTTAAAGGCTTCTTATACCTCCTTGCAAGCCTGCTGTATCTGTCTATATCGTGCTCCATGACCCTCCTGTTGGGTATCCCCGTGAGGGGATCCGTGGTAGCCATGTGGGTGAGCCTTATCGTGCCAAAGAGATGTTGACACACAACCTTCAGGTAACCCTCGTCCACTGAGTCTATATCACAGTCCATCTCAAAGACAACGCCCCCGCATGTCGTCTCGTCTATGTTGAAGAGGGAAACGTTGAGACAACCGCCTGACCTACGATCCTTTATGCACACAGGCTCCTCGTAAAAGGACGAGTTTGACCTGCTCTTCTCCCTGTAAACCTCAAGGAAGAGATCCAGCTCCTGCTCGCTCATCCCGTCCGAGTGGACGAGGTAGGGAAACTTCCCCGTCTCCCTCTCTTCAACTATGAAGAGGGACTTCCTCGCTCCAAATATGTTGTTTATGCGGTGCAGTGTGTTCTTTATGAAGGAGTGAACGTCCTCCGGAGACCTCACACTGCTCAGTGCTGTATCAAGGATAAGCTCAAGCTTTTCAAACCTGCGCTGTGTCTCTTCAGAGAACCTTTTGAGAAGCCTCGCTATGCTCCCAAACTCGTCCTTCGCACTGACCATATCGGAGAAGTCAACCCGGTAGTTTCCCCTCTCAAGCTCCTCAACCGCACTCCTTAGCCTGTTTATGGGGTAGTTTATGAGTTTTGCCCAGAGGAGATAGGAAACGGACAGGAAGAGGAGAAAGACGAAGTACAGCCTCATGTAGAGGAAAACCCTGTCAGCTATCAGTGTTCCCAGGATGTTCCTGAAGGGAACAAGCACGTACATGCTGGCGTTTGAGTAGTCGTTCTCATAGACGACGAATATGTCTCCCTCGGACACCTTCGGGCGCTCACCAAAACGGAACTCCGCCCCGTACTTGGCTATAGCTCCGAGCTTCTTGGAGAGGATGCTCTCTATGTAGGGAACCTTGTGGCAGAAGACGTATGGGCTTCCCTTCAGGTATATCACGACCACGCCGAGCCACTCTCTGGGGAATAGGTGGAAGTAAAACCTCTTTCCCGAAGAGCCCTTCAGAGCTTCCTCTATAAGCTTTCCCTCCACCTTTCCCATCTGAAAACCTTTACCCCTGGCGCAAACTATGAAGGTACCCATGAAGGGTTTGAGGGTTTCATGACCTTTAGACTCAACGAGCCCTGCGAGGGCTACGTCCGCCTGAAACAGGCTGAGTATTACGTTCCTTATCGCTGTGGTTCTGAACTTCGCAGCCCTCTCTGCAGCGAGCTCAATATCGCTCCTCACCTCGCTTATGGAGTGAACTATGTCAACCACGAGGGCGAGGAACATGGACACGAATATCAGGAAGGCAAAGAGCAAGACCACCTTGAGGGAGTACCTGTGTATCTTTAATCTATCTTCAATAAACCTGTTTAAACGGGAGAAGAGCTCCACCACCGAGGGGATACATTATATCAGGAGGAGTAAGTCAGGTCATGATACACGGACAGGAGCGCCTTGGCACCTTCTCCAGCAGCGGTTATTATCTGTTTGGCAAATATGTTCGTGCAGTCCCCTGCAGAGTACACACCCTTCTCAGAAGTCCTGTTGTTGCAGTCAACAACGATCTCTCCCCTGTCGTTCCTGAGGACACCCAGCTGTTCGGCGAGCTCCGTCCTCGGAATCAGACCCACCTCCACAAACACACCTTCCACGGGGAGCTCGTAAATCTTGCCTGCGGACAGGTCTTCAAGCAGTACCCCCGTAACCTTTGAACCATCGCCCCTTATCTCCTTCACAGCATGCCTCAGGAGTAATTTCACCTTAGGAGAGGAGAGCACCTTCTCCCTCAGAACCTCATCCGCCCTGATCTTATCCGTTATCTCAGCTATGTATATCTCCTTCGCATAGTTTATGAGCTGTTCCCCCGCCTCAAAGCCAGCGTTACCCCCACCCACAACGAGAACCCTCGCATCCTTGAAGAAGGGAGCATCGCAGGTATAACAGTAGGATACGCCCCTTCCCGTGTACTCCTTCTCACCGGGAATGTTCAGCCTTCTGTGTTCCGAGCCCGTGCAGAGTAGGAGTGTCTTTGAGAGAACCTCCTTCCCAGACATAGTCCTGATGAGGAACTCTCCTCCCTTCTTCTTGACCTCAACCACCCTGTCCAGCAAGGGCTCTATATCAAAGTGCTTCATGTGCTCCACCATCTTCTCCACAAGCTGTACTCCGTCTATCTCCGAGTAACCGAGGAAGTTCTCTATCTCTCCTGAGGTGAGAACCTGTCCTCCCACAGCTTCTGTGATCAGAAGGAAGTTCATCCTCTTCCTCACAGCGTAGATGGAAGCGGATATTCCCGCTGGACCTCCTCCCACTATAACCAGCTCATATATACCTTCCCTCATCTCTCCATCCTCCATAGTAGTATTTTGCCTTTTCTTCTCCCAGAATGTCCCTTGCGAAGTTGAAGCCGTACCAGGGGTCAAAGGGCATCATGTCCGAGCCAAAGACCATGTCCACACCGAGAGAGGCAAGTAGTTCAAGGGGTAAACATCTCTCATACCTATCCTCACCCAAGGCTTTAATGTAGGTCTCCCCGAAGAAGGGCTTGAAGTTGGGTTGAAGGCACAGGAGTATATTGAACTCCTTAACTCTGAGAGCCTGTTCCCTGTCTATGAGGATCGCATGCTCTATTCTGTGGTAGCTCAGCTCTGGCTTGGAACTTTCAAAGGCTCTCAGGCACTCGTCAAGGGCTGAATCGCCTATTGCGTGCAGTGAGATCCGAAGACCTGCATCCTCAAGCTCTCTCACTATGGAGGAGATCTCTTCAGAACCTACGAAGAGCCTTCCTCTCCACCCCTTCCTGTCCTCGTAAGGCTCCCTGAGGTAGGCTGTCCTCGCTCCCACCGATCCATCAACGAATACCTTTACCCAGCCGAGGTAGAGGTTCTCATACCTCCTTCCCTTAAAGAGCTCCATGACCTCCCTGTACCCCTCGTAGTAAGGCATGAGGACTACCCTGATGGGGAGCTCCCCATCCAGATCTGCGTAAATGTTCGCAGTTTCCGGGTCAACGTAGTCGTGGATCTCCACGATACCCATTTCCTCAGCCCTCTTGAGAG
>WGFS01000091.1 GCA_015492115.1 Aquificaceae bacterium | reverse complement strand
GTCCTTGACAGTCTCAAGAGGCGGTTTAAATTCTCAAGAGGTAATGTCCTCGGATATAGACGAGCTCAGAAGAGAGTTAGATATCGTTGACGTCGTATCCGACTACATACACCTTGAGAGGGCAGGGACTAACTTCAAGGCAAACTGCCCCTTCCACCCCGACAGAACCCCCTCCTTCTACGTTTCTCCCTCAAGGCAGATATTCAAGTGCTTCGGGTGTGGTGTTGGAGGGGACGCTATAAAGTTCGTCTCCCTCTACGAAAACATCTCCTACGTGGAGGCGGCAAAACAGCTCGCCAAGAGGTACGGGATAAGGCTGAGGATAAAGGAGGACACGGGTGAGAAGGGAAAGACTCACCAGCTCTTAGAGAAGGTGGCTGAGTTCTACCACTCAAAGCTGAAGGAGAACAGAGAGGCTCTCAATTACCTGAAGGGTAGAGGTATAGAGGGAAGCACCGTAAGGAAGTTCATGCTCGGCTTTGCACCCCCGTCCGGGGAGCTCGTGGAGCTACTGAAGAAGGAAAACGCACTTGAAGCATACGAGAGAACGGGAAACATCACGAGGGTTGACGAAGATAAGTTCAGAGATCTCTTCAGGAACAGGCTCGTCATACCCATAAGGGATCAGAGGGGAAGGTTCGTGGGCTTTGGCGGGAGACTCCTCAAAGGGGAAGGACCCAAGTACATAAACTCACCCGAGAGCGAGGTCTTCAAGAAGAGGGAACTGCTCTTCGGACTATACGAAGGTCTCAACTACCTCAGAGATCTCAAGAGTGCGATACTCGTTGAGGGATACTTTGACGTCATAAGCCTACACCAGGAGGGCTTCAGGAACACGGTCGCTACACTTGGAACCTCCTTCGGGAAGGAGCACGCCCAGGAGCTGTCCAGGTTCGTGGAAAGGGTATATCTGCTCTTTGACGGGGACGAGGCAGGAAGGAAGGCCATGAGGCTGTCCGTTCCTCACCTTCTCAAGGAAGGTGTTGAGGTCTTCCCCGTCTATCTACCGGAAGGTTTTGACCCCCATGACTTCGTACTGAGGAATGGCAAGCAGGCTCTCAGAGGGTTGATAGAGAACGCAAAGAACATATTTGAACTCCTAAAGATGCGTATAAAGGAAGGCAAGGACTCTGAAAAGGCTGTAAAGGACTTCATCTACTACGTTTCTTTTATGAAGGACAAGATAAAAGCCTACACGCTTATATCTGAACTCAGCAAGCTAACGAAGATACCCGTTGATGTTCTGTCAGCAAGGATGTACAAGGTGCCTGAGAGTCCGCAAGTGGAAGAGGGAGGTAAGCTCAGCTTTACGGAAAAGGTCTTCCTGAAAGGTCTGCTTGAGCTCAAACCCCAGATAGATCTTGATGAGCTGAACCTATCCATTAGAGCGAGGGAGTACGCCCGAAGCATTCTGAACGAAGAGTACTACCCGGTGCCCGAGGAGGTTATAAACTTGAAGACGAGAGATATTGAGAGCGAGTTCTGGGCAAGTGTTGACAAACTAAAGATAGACATACCGGAGGAAGAGCTTTCCTCTTCGGTTGGAGTCAGGGAGTCCGTGAGAGAGTTTATAAGAAAACACAGGGGAGGGATAAAGCCCTCTGCGCTCAGAAGATGGAGGGGAGGAGCTTGAAAGTGAACCTAACCAACCTATCTTTAATAAATTTGTGCAGGAGGTAAAGAATGGTAGACAGGGAAAGTCTCAGGCACCTCATTGAGATCGGCAAGGAGAAGGGGTTTGTGACCTACGATGAGGTTAACGAGGTTCTTGAGGAAGACTTCGTGTCCTCAGACAGCTTTGAAGAGCTGATAGACACCCTCGCCAACTTCAACATCCAGGTGGTTGAGAGTGAGGAGGACTACGAGGAAAAGGAGCATCTTGATGAACTTGTAGTCTCTACCGAGTCCTTCACCGTTATGGGAAGGGATGGAGACCCTGTCAAGCTTTACCTCAAGGAGATGGGAAAGATACCCCTTCTGACCCGCCAGCAGGAGATCCACTACGCCAAGCAGATAGAGATAGGAAGGAAGATAATGAGGAGGGGGCTTCTGAGAAGCTCATTCCTCGTGGAGAAGCTCCTTCAGGACTGGGGAAAGCTCTGCAACGGCAAACTCAAGATAAGCGACATAATGGACCTGATAGACGAAGATCCCAACAGCGACTGTTACGAGGAAAACTGTGAGAAGCACGAGAAGTTCTTCATGGAGAAAGGTCTTGAGCTTGCCAAGGCTTACAAGGAGCTCTTGGAGGCGAGGGAAAGGTACATAGTTGAAGGTACTCCCGAAACAAAGCGTGAGTATCTTTACAGGCACGCCCAGATGAACCGTATAGTCCACCAGATGAGGATAAAGTATTCCAGGTTTGAGAGAGTAGCGGACGAGCTCCTCAAGGTATACCAGAGGTATATGAGAAAGAAGAAGGACTACGAGTCAAGAAAGAGGAAGCTCCAGGCCATACATCCTGACATAGAGGAGCTTATAAACAACTATCTCGGGGACAGGGAGCTTCAGGAGAAGATCAAGAGCGCTGGATACTCCTTTGACAGGTTCAACTCTCTGGTGAGTGAGTACGTCTCCCTCAAGCGTGAGGTTGAAAAGCTAAGAAATGAGATAGGGATAATCCCCGAAGAGATAAAGAGGGTTATGGGGATAATAGAGCAGGGTAGGAAGAAAGTAGTCAAGGCAAAACAGGTCATGATCCAGTCCAACCTCAGGCTTGTGGTCTCCATAGCCAAGAAGTACGTGAACAGAGGGCTCCACTTCCTTGACCTCATACAGGAGGGGAACATAGGGCTCATGAAGGCTGTGGACAAGTACGACTACCGAAAGGGTTACAAGTTCTCCACCTACGCGACCTGGTGGATAAGGCAGGCGATCACGAGGGCTATAGCGGATCAGGCGAGGACGATAAGGATACCCGTCCACATGATAGAGACGATAAACAGGATAATAAAGGCCTCCAAGAAGCTCTTCCAGGAGCTCGGGAGGGAGCCCACCCCCGAAGAGATAGCCAAGCACTTAGGGATGACACCCGACAAGGTCAGGAAGGTCCTCAGATCAGCCCAGGAACCCATATCCCTTGAGACTCCCATAGGGGACGACGAGGACACCTTCCTCAAGGACTTCATAGAGGACAAGTCCATACCCAATCCCGAGGAGTACGTTTCCAGGAAGCTCCTCAGGGAACAGCTTGAGAAGGTTCTTGAGACCCTTTCCGAGAAGGAGAGAGAGATACTCAGGTACCGCTACGGGCTCGTGGACGGGACCGAGTACACCCTTGAGCAGGTGGGTAAGATGTTCAACGTAACGAGGGAGAGGATAAGGCAGATAGAGTCCAAGGCGATAAGGAAGCTCAGACACCCTTCAAGGGCTAAGTATCTGAAAGACTTTGAGCTCTAAATACACGGTTCATGACTACGAAAGCTGGCAGGAAGACTGGGAGCTGATAGAGGGTGTCCCCTTCGCCCTCACCTCACCCTCAATATCATTCCTTAAAGAGCTTGTAAATTACCGAAAAGTCCAGACCTCCCAGACCCATCTTCCTTGCGAGACCGTAGGTTTCTTTCACAGCTGAGGTGGTGAAGGAGAATAGACCGAGCTCCTTTATGAGGTCCTGGGCGTAGTGGAGGTCCTTGTATATGAGATCCACAGAGAAGTGGGTGGAGAAGTCCCCCTCAAGGAGCTTCTTCTTCTTGACATCAAGTATGTAGGACTTGCCCGCTCCCATGTTCAGTATCTCTATGAGTTTCTCCCTATCTATGCCCGCCCTCTCACCTATCGCTATAGCCTCAGCGAGCACGTCCATTATCCCGCCGAGGACTATGTTGTTTATCAGCTTCACCTTTGTCGCCTTTCCCGCCGGACCAACGTAGAAGATGTTCTTGCAGAACTTCTCAAAAAGAGGTCTATTCTCTTCAAACTTCTCTTCATCCCCACCCACCACTATGGTCAGCTCTCCCTTCTGAGCTGGGATAACGCTACCCAGAACGGGTGCGTCAAGGTAGTGGGCACCGAGTTTCTTGAGCTCTCTGTAGGCTAACTCCGCGTAGGTAAAGTGGTTTGTGGTCATGTCTACTATCGTCTTACCCTCTATATTTCCCGAGATGAGACCCTTCTCTCCGAATATGACCTTCTCGCTCGCCTGAGAGTCAAAGACTATAACGAAGACCCTATCAACCCTGTTTATGAGATCCGCCGGGCTGTCTGCCACCTCAGACCCCGTCTCTCTGGCGAACTCCTCCGCCTTCTCTCTCGTTCTGTTCCACACTACAAGCTGGACGCCCTGCCTCACGAGCCTTTCAGCTATAGCCCTGCCGAGGTGTCCGAGACCTATAAAGCCTACTTTCATTTCTTATCCTCCTCTATCATCCCCCTGACCTTGTCTATTACCTCTTCTATCGCGACATCCCACCTTTCACCGGTCGCCCTCTTCTGAAGCTCTACTTTGCCCTCCTTTACCTTCCTTCCCACAACTATGCGGTAGGGAAAGCCCACCAGATCTGCATCGGCGAACTTGAAGCCAGCGCTCTCTTCCCGATCATCGTATATGACCTCTATGCCCTTCTCCTCAGCCTCTATGTAGAGCTTCTCCGCTACCTCCGTTAGCTGATGGTCTGACATATTCAGGCATATTATCTCCAGCTCAAAGGGTGCAACTGGTGTGGGCCACTTTATACCCTTCTCGTCGTGGTACTGCTCCACTACGGCGGACATTATCCTTGAGATACCTATCCCGTAACAGCCCATTATTATGGGCTTTTCATTACCCTCCGGGTCGGTGAAGTAAGCCTTCATGGGCTCAGAGTACCTCGTCCCGAGGAGGAAGATGTGCCCGAGTTCAAGCCCTCTCCTTACCTTGAGAGATGAACCGCACTGGGGACAGGGGTCTCCTTCCACCACTTCAGCCACATCCACGAACTCTCCGTATTCGTAATCCCTGCCGGGGTTTGCGTTGATGTAGTGGTAGTCCGGCTCGTTCAGGGCAACCACCATGTTCTTGACTCCATAGACCGAGTTGTCCCAGAGGACTTTAATGCCTTCGGGCAGGTTGAAGATACCTATAAAGCCCTTTTCCGTTCCCAGTAACTCCTTAACCTCCTCGTCTCCCGCGAGCCTGAAGTCTTCGGTTCCTAACACCATCTCCAGCTTGTTCTCGTCTATCTCCCTGTCCCCCCTTATGAGCACCATGACGGGCTCTCTGTTGTTGACTATGTACAGGACAGCCTTGAGTATCTTGGAGGGAGGGACTTTCAGGAAGTTAGCGAGCTCCTCTATGGTCTTTACGCCCGGCGTGTGGACTTTTTCAAGGGGTTTCTCTTCCTCCTCCTGCTCCGGAGGTTTGGAGAGGGGTATTATCTCTGCGTTTGCAGCGTACCCACAGTTTTCACAGTAACCAACCTTCGCCTCCCCATAGTCGGTGAAGGCTATGAACTCGTGGGACTGCTTCCCTCCTATCTGACCCGTGCTCGCCTGAACCATTATCACCTCAAGCCTTAGCTTCTTGAATATTCTGTCGTAGGCGAACTTCATGTTCTCGTAGGACATCATCGCGGAGAACTCGTCCGCATCAAAGGAGTAGGCGTCCTTCATTATGAACTCTCTGCCTCTTATGAGCCCGAATCTGGGTCTCTTCTCGTCCCTGAACTTGACCTGTATCTGATAAAGGGTGACAGGCAGTTGCCTGTAGGAGTGGACTACCTTCCTAACCAAATCGGTTATCTCCTCCTCGTGGGTGGGTCCAAGGCAGTACTCCCTGCCGTTCCTGTCCTTTAGTCTGAATAGCTCGTTTCCGTAAGTTTCCCATCTGCCCGTTTCTTTCCACAGCTCTGCGGGGTTCAGAACCGTGAGCAGTAGCTCCTGCGCTCCCGACCTGTCCATCTCCTTTCTGACTATGCTCTCTATCTTCCTTATCACCCTCCAGCCTGCGGGCAGTATCTCGTATATGCCTGCGGAGACCTGCTTTATGAACCCAGCCTTAAGCAGTAGTCTGTGGGAGGGCGCTTCAGCCTCTGCGGGGTCTTCCTTCAGCGTGTATAGAAAGTATCTGCTCCACCTCATAGGTGAATATTGTAAAACCTACCAGCCCGTAGGGAGGTTTGCAAGCGAGCACACGAAGGCAAAACAGGAACCCCAGAACAGGACGGTTCCCGTTATGGTAGCCATAACAGCCCTGCGCCCCGGTCTCTCAACCCGGAAGCTCTTCAGGTAAAAGCGGGAAGCTCCGTAACCTGCAAGGACAGATAAAATGGGCGTGAGCTGAAACCACAGATCACCTC
>WGFS01000090.1 GCA_015492115.1 Aquificaceae bacterium | reverse complement strand
GTGTTCTTTTTTTGGCACTTTTTAGAATCTAAACTTTTGTACAACATAAGTGACCTACTGTCAAATTTTGGAGCATAAGTAGAATTAGCCTGTCCTCAGGAAAAGGAGAAAACCCTTCCATGACTTAAGACACACACAAGCACCTACCAGCAACTTACACAAGATCCTCAACCGTATAGAGCAAGAGGTTCTTAAAAGAACTCCTTTTCAGATCCTCTGTAAAACCTCTTTTAGAGAAGAGGGCAAAGAAGATCTCCTCAGGCTTGAAGCCAAGGTTCACTTTTTTAGATTTCTCCATTAGCTCCTTCAATACTTCTGTTCCCACCTTTGAATCCCTGTACTTACACTCTCCAAAGAGGGCTTTCCCCTCTCCCCAGGCCACTATATCTATCTCAGTATCCCTGTCCCACCATCTCCCTATCCTTTCAATCTTAAAGGGTTCGTTCTCCTTCCTCAGGAAGTCTATGCACACATTTTCAAATATCAACGAGGCATACTGGTTGAAGTCAGATTTTATCTTGCTTAGAACAAGGTCGTAGTTTTCCGTTTCCAGGAAGCTCTGATTCGGGAAGACGTACCTGAACCAGAAGTTAAAGAAATTGTCCTTTATGAAGTACAGCCCCTTTTTACTCTTTTCCGGGTTCCTCTCTGTAACCGGAACTTCCCTCTCAAGTATATCAAGTTCTATCAACCTCTCCACGAATGAGGTTAGGTTCTGGGTGCTCATACCGAGCCTTCCCGCTATCTTCCCTATCTTTCTTTCCCCCTGAGAGATAACCTGAAGTATGGAGAAGTAAGTGATGGGATCCCTTATCTCCTCTCTGAGTATGAACTTGGGCTCTGCGTAGAGGAAGCTGTCTCTATTGAGAACATTTTCTCTGAGATTTGTTAAAAACCCTTTGGAAGGGTCCATCAACTCTGCATACTTTGGAACCCCACCGGTGACACAGTAGAACCTGAAGATCTCATCGTTTTTCCTGCCCTTGAAGAAACTTCTGTAACTGAAGAAATCCAGAGGTTGGAGCCTTATCTGGGCTGTCCTCCTGCCGTAGAGGGGGCTTGAGTAACTGAGTGTCAGGTTGTACATCATGCTCACGGTTGAGCCGGAGAGTATGAGCATGACCTTGTTCTCTTTGAGCAATGTGTCCCATATCCTCTGGAATATGGATGGTATCGCCGGATTTACCTTCGCAAGGTACTGAAATTCGTCGATCGCTATTATCAGTTTTCCCTGTGTGTTGTGCCTCAAGATATATCTGAACAGGGTTTCCCAGTACTTCACCTCTACACCCTTCAGAACCTCGTCCTTGAAGGTCTCGGCGACAACGTTCTTAAACCTCTCAAGCTGAAGCAGTTCGTTCTGCAGGTCCGCAAGGAAGTAAACCCCGGGTTTGTCCTTCATGAACCTCTCTATGAGTGTGGTCTTCCCCACCCGCCTCCTCCCGTAGATGACAACGAGAGAGGAATCCCTCCTGTACTCTCCCTCCAGGGTCTGAAGTTCTCTCTCCCTGTCTATAAACCTCATTTTCGTTTCTAAATTATTATAATCTAAAAACGAACTTATCCCAAGAACTCTAAAAACGCCTCTCTCAGAGTCTTCATGCTCTTTCCGAGCTCTTCTTCAAACTCATCGCACACCATTCCCAGAGATCTCGCTATTCTGGGCATATCCTCCCTTGTGAGCACAGAGCTCCCCCTCTCCTTGGTCAGTCTGAGGTGCGTCTCCACAAGTCTCAGGAACATGAAACTATCGTAAGCGGGTTTTAGGAAGCTGTACTTCCCCGTCAATCTCTCAAAGCCCTCTATCATGGAGGTCTCCCTCACTCTCTCCTTTATCAAAAGGTACTGAACCAGGAACTCCCCATCCACTATCCCCCCGGTGCCGAACTTGAGGTCTATAACATCCCTTCCCCTCTTCGCCTGTTCCTGTAGCCTCATTCTCATTTCATAGACCTCTCTCCTCTCCTCCTCACCCCAGGGCTTTTCAAAGAGGAAGTTCTCTATTTCATTCTCAAGCTCTTTCATTGAATTCTCATCCCCCGTTATAAAACGTGCCCTCGTCCAGGCTAACCTCTCCCATGTCCTCGCCTCTTTTTTAAAGTAGTGTCTGTAGAACTCAAGGGTGGGGACGAGCTCTCCCTTTGAGCCCATCGGTCTGAGCCTGAAGTCAACGTCGTAGAGGTATCCCTCCGATGTGTGGGTGGTTATGAACCTCACAAATCTCTGGATCTTCCTCGTGACCTCCTCCTTCTCCTCGTAGCTTTCAACCCCAAAGACCAGGTCAAGATCTGAGCCGAAGTTCAGCTCCCTGCTCCCCAGCTTTCCCAAGGAGTAGAGAACCGCCCTGTTCTCTGTGAGGGTTAATTTCTCCCATAGCTTTGTGAGGAGGAATTCCGCAAGCATGCTCAGGGAGTTGAAGAGCCCCCTCAGGTTTTCGTAGTTCCTTTCACCCATGAGGTAAACGAGCCCTATCCTCACCTCCCACACCTTCTTGAACCTTCTGAAGAGGTTCTCCTCCGAAAGGTTCAGGGTTTCCTCGTACTTTCTGAACTCCTCCTCAAGCTTTTCCCACTTGGGATACTCCCTGTAGAGGGTGAGTACGTCCTCAACGAGGTCGGGGTTCCTGCTGACGAGAGAGGAGAGCGTTGAGGAGAGAGAGAACACGTTGAAGAGCCCCTCCAGGAAGTCCTCCCTCGGATCGCTCAGTATGACCTTCTTTCCTGTCGGGTTTGAGAAGAACTTATCAAAGTTCTTCAGGGTCTCGTCAGGGTCTGAGGACCTTGAGGACAGCTCTATAAGCCTCGGGGTGAGAGATATGAGCTTCTCCTTCTCCCTGTCGGATAGCTTGAGTCCCTCCTTCCCGTGAAGGTAGCTCGTCAGTATTGAAAAGGACTGCTTTGGGTTTGAAAAGCCCTTCTCCCTGAGTATGTGGGCTCCGTAGTCCTGGTCTGCGGTTATGAGGGCTATCTGGACAGGCTCAAGCTTCTCCTCTCTGCGCTCTGGTATGAGTCCCTCAAATATCTCTTTCACACCCTTCCTCGTCTCCTCAAGCTCCTTCCTGAAATCCTCCTCACTCTCAAAGCCGAGAACCTTTGCGTAGTAAGGAATTTCCCTCTCATTCAGAACCTGCGTCTGGAGGCATTTTCTCATCTGGATCCTGTGCTCAAGCTCCCTCAAAAAGGCGTAAGCTCTTTCCAGAAAGAGAGCCTCCTCGTCCGAAAAGACCCCCTTCTGGTTCAGCTTCCATATAGCCCTGAAGGTGTTGCTCTCCCTCACGAATCCGCTCCTGTTCCCGAGGAGTATCACGAGGGACTGAACGGTGAACTCTATCTCCCTTATGCCTCCTTCTCCCATCTTCACGTTGTATCCCTTCAGAAATTTCTTCTTAGCCTCAGCCTCTATCCTCTGCTTCATGAGCTTTATCTCTTCAACGAGCTTGTAGTCCGCGGAGGAGTAAACGAAGGGTGTGACGACCTCCTTCATGAACCTCTCTCCGAGCTCCATATCTCCGGCGACCGGTCTCGCACGGAGTAGAGCGAACCTCTCCCACACCCTGCCGTAGGACTCGTAGTATAGCTCTGCGCTCCTCAGGGACATGGTTATGGGTCCCGTCTTCCCGAATGGTCTGAGGTCTAAATCAACCTCGTAGGGCTTCCCTTCCTGCGTCTGGTTTGTCATCAGCTTGAAGGTCTTCTTAAAGACCTCGGAGAAGAACTCGTTTAAGGACAGCTTTCCCGCAGAGCCCCTGTCGTCAGAGTGGAGGAAGATCACATCTATGTCCGAGTAAAAGTTCAGCTCCTCACTCCCCAGCTTACCCAGCCCTATCACAACGCCGTGAACTTCCTTTCCTTCCTCCGATAGAGGTCTTCCGTACTTATCAACGGTTTCCCTGTATGCCCTCTGGTAGGACAGCTCAAGCATGGCATCGGGCAGGTAGGAGTACTCCCTGAGTATGTCCTCCGTTTTTGCTGTCTGGAGGATGCTCTTCGCAAATAGCCTCATGAGTTCCCTGTGCCTGTAGTAGGC
>WGFS01000089.1 GCA_015492115.1 Aquificaceae bacterium | reverse complement strand
TTCCTAACCTTTTCTTTTTTCTCTTTACCTGAGATCCTTATTGTGAGTGCTCTTTTAGCCTCCCCAATTTTCTCTGATTTCATAGGCTAATTATATACTTATTAAGGTGTTTCTCCTCTACCTTCTGAGCCTTCTTTACGGCGGAGCTATCTTTGTAAGGAACTTACTCTACGACAGTGGGGTTTTGAAGAGTAAAAAGCTCCCCGTTCCCGTAGTCTCCGTTGGCAACATCTCCGCAGGAGGGACGGGTAAAACCTCTCTGGTCAGATACCTGGCTCAGGAGCTCGGAAGAACCCTTCGGGTAGCAGTTCTTCTGAGGGGATACAGGAGAAAGAGCAGAGGAACCCTTGTAGTGTCCGAGTGGGGGAGTCTGAGGGCTGGTATAGAGGAAGCGGGGGACGAGGCTTACCTCCTCGCAAGGCTTCTGCCAGACGCCTCGGTTGTCGTCTCCGAGGAAAGGTTTAAAGGAGGGCTCCTCGCGGTTGAAAAGCTCGGGGCGGGGCTCATAATCCTGGATGACGGCTTTCAGCACAGGAGGCTTTACAGGAATTTAGACATAGTTCTTCTAAGAAAGAGGGACCTCACAGACAGGCTCCTGCCCGCCGGACTTCTGAGGGAACCTCTAAAGAACCTCTCACGTGCGGACGCGGTGGTTCTCTCCTATCAGGACGTAGAACCCTTTGAGTTTGAGTTTAAGGATAAACCCGTTTTTAAGATGTTCAGAAAGTTTACCCATCTTCTGAACACGCGCTTTGAGCGCGTCCCTCTGGAAACCTTGAAGGACAAGGAAGTTATAGCCTTTGCGGGGCTCGGGAGCAACGAGCAGTTCTTCAGGTCTCTTGAGAAGCTCGGCTTCAGGCTCAAGGAGAAACTAAGCTTCCCCGACCACTACCATTACAGGGGCTTTGAGCTGAAAAAAGACGAGCTCTACATTACCACCCCAAAGGACATGGTTAAGCTACCTCCAGCGGAGAACCTCTTTGCCCTTGACTTTGAGCTTGAGATTGAGGGACTTCTTGACTTTGTGAGGGAGAGAGTGGATGGGTGATCCCTACAGGTTCGTTTTACTGCTTGGACTGGTGAGCCTCCTGACAGATACGGTATACGAAGGGGCGAGGAGCATACTCGGTCAATATCTGGCGGTGCTCGGAGCGGGAAGTACAGCTGTGGGTTTTGTCGCTGGCGTTGGAGAGTTGCTCAGTTACTCGCTGAGGTTTGTATCTGGACATTTAGCGGATAAGACGAGAGCTTACTGGAAGTTCACAGTCTTCGGATACTCCCTTACTCTCATATCCATTCCTCTCATAGGCTTTGCGGGTAGCTGGCAGGCTGTAACCTTCATAGTGCTCGTGGATCGCCTTGGCAAAGCTATAAGAACCCCATCAAGGGATACGCTACTGTCAGTGGCAGCGAGGATGATCGGTCATGGTAAGGGATTCGGTATACACGAGTCTATAGACAGACTTGGGGCTGTTCTGGGTCCCCTCTTTGTGACTATCGTACTCTCCATATCCTCCAGTTACAGAGTTACGTTCTTGAGTCTTCTCCTACCTTCCGCTCTTGCTGTTCTCCTGCTTCTCAAGGCTAAAGGTAGCTTTGTAAGAGCCAAACCCTCAAAGGTAAAGGCGAGGAACCCGAAGCTTGTTTTCTACCTGTATCTGCTTGCCTCATCCATCTTCTCCCTTGGTTTTGTTCAGTTTCCTCTGATAGCTTTCCACTTCAAGAGCTTTGGCGTGTTCTCCGATGCTATGATACCTGCACTTTTTGCCTTCGCCATGGTTCTGGATGCTATATCCGCCCTTGTCTTTGGCTTTCTCTTTGACCGTATAGGCATGCTTGCGAGGATAGCGGGAGTTCTCATAGGTCTTCCCTTTCCAGCTCTTGTATTTATGGGAGGGAAGACTCCAGCTTACCTGGGAATAGCCCTCTGGGCTATCGGTCTTGGGGTTCAAAAATCCGTAACCCGTTCCGCAATAGCGAGACTGACCGAGCACAGAGAAAGGGGCAGAGCTTACGGTATGCTCCACTTTTTTGTAGGCTTGTCCATATTCGTTGGAAATACACTTATGGGTTTTCTCCACTCGGGTGGAGTCTGGAAGGTTGTGTTATACTCAACCTTTCTCCAGCTTCTCTCGGTGCCTATCTTCTACCTCTGTTACAGGAAGACTCAGGAGTAGAACTTTTTGCTTATCTGGGCGAGTTCCTCTCCGCAGTTCACATCTTCTCTCTCTATGTACTCCTTCTGCTTCTGGATCGCCTCCTCGCCCGTTACCAGATCCTTAAGATCCCTTTCAAGGTTTGTTGGTTTCACCCTGACTATCCAGCCCTTCCCGTAAGGATCCTCGTTTATGAGCTCCGGGTTGTCAAAGAGCTCCTCGTTCCTCTCTATCACTTCGCCCTCTATGTCAGCTGGCACGGGTCCAGTCCACTTACCGCTCTCAAGGGAAGCGTAAGGTTTCCCCTTTGGGACGCGCCTCCCGGGTTTCTTTATCCTTATGTTTATTATCTTTCCTGCCCTCGCCTGACCTATGTCCGTCGCCCCGACGGTAACCGTCCCATCATCGTTTATCCTGAACCAGACCTGGTTCTCTATGTCGTAGTATAGGTCTGGTGGGAGCTTACATCCTCTGTATACAACCTCCTCTGCCATTTTCTACCTCCTGCGTTAAGAGCCTCTCAGAAAGAGTATTTTACAGGAATGCTCCAGGGTGGATATGAGGCTGTAAGCCCTGTGGAGCTCCCCTGCACAGGAGAAGACCCCGTGCCCCTTCACAACCACGACCGGCAAAACCTTGAGAACTTTGGATGCCTCTCTGGCAAGTTCTTCCGAGGCAGAGGGTCTCTCTAATTCAAGAACGGGAACCCTGCCGAGTATCTCCCTCCCCTCCGAATCCACAGGTATGATCTCCTCCCTGTCGTAAGAGAGCAAGAGCGTGTAGGTGGGGTGTGCGTGAACAACTGCGGGCTTTTTGGTTTCAAGGATTATCCTCCTGTGGACAGGGAGCTCAACGGACGCCCTTCTGTCAAGGAGGTGTTCTTCTTTCAGAGGGAGGCAGATTACATCCTCCCCTGTGAGAGCTCCCATGTTCGCCCCCGTCCTCGTTATGAAGAGCTTGTCTCCGAAAGCTCTGCTTATATTTCCAGAGCGTGCGCTGACGAGTCCCTCATCAAAGAGGAGCCTCCCGACTCTTACTATCTCTCTGTAGATGAACTCCATCAGAAGCCGAGCTCTCTCACCACGGCGTTTATCTCGGGCGGGACGGTAACGGGCTCTTCACAGACCTTTATGGCGGTGTCGGGATCCTTCAGTCCGTTCCCGGTGAGGGTACAGACGACAACCTCACCTCCTTTGAAGAAGCCTTCCCTCGTGAGCTTTATGAGCCCCGCGACGCTCGCTGCCGAGGCAGGTTCGCAGAAAACCCCCTCGGTAGAGGCTATCGTCTTGTAGGCGCTGAGGATCTCTCCGTCGCTAACCATGTCTATCCTCCCTCCCGACTCCTCCGCAGCCTTGAGGGCGTTTTTCCAGCTGTAGGGGTTCCCTATCTTTATGGCGGTAGCGACAGTCTGGGGGTTCTTTATGGGGTAGCCCTTTACTATGGGTGCAGCACCCTCAGCCTGCCATCCCATCATCTTCGGGAGTTTCTCTATCCTTCCTGCCTTCTTGTACTCCTTGTAGCCCTTCCAGTAGGCGGTTATGTTCCCCGCGTTCCCAACGGGTATGAAGTGGTAGTCGGGTCCGTCACCCAGGACGTCGCAGACCTCGTAGGCGGCGGTCTTCTGCCCTTCTATCCTGAAGGGGTTTACAGAGTTAACTATCTCAACCGGATACTTCTCCCCTATCTTCCTGACTATGTGGAGGGCGTCGTCAAAGGTTCCCCTGACAGCGAGAACCTTTGCACCGTATATCATCGCCTGGGAGAGCTTACCTATGGCAACCGCCCCCTTCGGAAGGAGGACGTATGCCCTGAGACCTGCCCTCGCCGCGTAGGCTGCCGCAGATGCGGAGGTGTTCCCTGTTGAGGCACATATCACCGCCTCCTTCCCGGCTTCCACAGCCTTGGAGATGGCGAGGGTCATCCCCCTGTCCTTGAAGGAGCCGGTAGGGTTCAGCCCTTCATACTTGAGAAATATCTTCCCCCTGAAGCCTATAGCCTTCGCGAGGTTCGGAGCCTCTATCAGGGGTGTGTTCCCTTCAAGGAGGGTTACGACGGGTGTTTTGTCTGTGACTGAGAGGAATTCCCTGTACTGGTTTATGATTCCCTGCCAAGAACCCATAACACGCTCTTAATTATAACCCGCCGTACACACGGACGGTAAAGGGACGGTGCCTTGTGTATAATGCTGTCTGTTATCTGATACTTGATAAGGATATGGAAAAGGAAGCTGTGAGGGAGAGGATAAGGTTTCTCACCGAATACATCAAGGTTCTGTGGGTTATGATAATGGCTACATCGGGTGGTCTAGTGAGCCTCTTCTTTTCCCTTGATGAACCTGAAAAGGTTGTAATATTTTCCATGGGCTTATTGGTTCTGTCCGGCTTAATAGTAGCCGTGGTAAAACTGATCTTTGACGCAAACGAATTACTGGAGAAATTAGAGGAAGGAGGCTGACATGGACGTCTACAAGCTTATAGGTCTTTTAGGAATAAGCCTTGGTGTTTTGATGATAATCTATGCTATATACAAAGTGACCACAGAACTGCACAGGGACACTAAAAAGTTAATAAGAGAATAAGCAATACAATTCTCTCTATGGAAAAGGTGCCCTTCCTCCTCTCCTACTCCCTCGTGATAGTCTCGGTTCTAATAGCCTGGAAGGAGGGGCTCAGAAACGAGAAGGAGATACTCCTCTCCTCTCTCAGAACAGCCCTCCAGCTCGTTCTCCTCGGGTACATTCTCAAGTACCTCCTCAAACTGAGCTCCCCTCTTGAACTATTTTCCGTTATCCTCGGCATGGTTTTTATATCGTCCTTCATAGCCTATGAGAGGATAAAGAACAGGGAGATCCTCCTCACGAGCCTTCTCTCAATAACCACATCAACCCTCGCAACCCTTCTCCCCCTTATGCTGATAGGTCTCCTCAAGCCCCAGGCTCATCAGCTCATACCCTTTGGGGGTCTGGTGGTGGGGAATACCCTCAACTCCATAACACTCGCCTTTGACAGGTTCCTCGGGGAGGTCAGAAACAGAGTAGAGGAGATAGAGGCTAAGGTCGCCCTGGGGGCAAGCCTGAGGTTCGCGATGAAGGAGGCATTTGCGGACAGCCTGAGAACCTCTCTAATTCCCAAAATAAACTTCATGAAGGCGGCAGGTCTCGTCCACATACCGGGGGTTGCGGTGGGAATGCTGATGGCAGGGGCTGACCCCATGAAGGCTATACTCTTTCAGATAGTTATACTCTACGCCCTCGTCTTCGCGGGACTCTTAGGGAGCATTGTCATGCTCTACACTAGCTACAGGACTGCTCTGAGCCTGATAGCTAAGAGGTCTTAGCACCGCCCGAGTTCTGACCTGCCTGCTTGTAGGGGACTGGGATGTACTGAACGGAGGGGGGCTGTGCTCCCATAGGCTGTTCGTAGAGCTCCATGAGGGCGTAGACCTCTTCGGGAACCTCAGTGTTGACGGGGAGCCCAAGCTCCTTGAGATAATCTGTCGTGAGGGGGTAGTCGTGGGTGAACTTCCCGACCGCCAGCTCCTCCGCTATCCTCCGGGCTTTCTCCTTCTCCATACCCTTTGAGGTTAGGAGGTTCGTCAGATAGGTCTTCATCTGCTCTATAGCCTTCTTGGAGACGTCCGCGAGGATGAGGGTCTGGTCGTCTATGTCCTTTGGCTCTTTCTGTTCCAAGACCTTCAGTATGGAGGCTGCGGGCATCTGTCCTATCTGGGGATCTACTGGACCAAGGACAGCGTTGGGGTCCATGATTATCTCGTCCGCAGCGAGGGCTATTAAAGTTCCTCCGGACATCGCATAGTGGGGGACTATGACCCTCACGGGTGCCCTGTGCTTTGCGAGTGCGTTCGCTATCTGGGTCGCCGCGAGGGCGAGCCCTCCGGGTGTGTGGATTATGAAGTCTATAGGCATGTCATCGGGTGTCATCCTTATAGCCCTGAGAACCCTCTCGGAGTCCTCTATGTTTATGAACCTGAATATGGGTATCCCGAGGAAGCCCATAGCTTCCTGTCTGTGTATCATAGTGATAACCCTGCTCTTCCTCTTCTCCTCTATCGTTCTTATCGCCGCCTCCCTCGCCCTCTGGAGGGACATCTTCTTGAACCAGGGGCTCAGTATCAGGAAGAAGATGAACATGAACCAGAGAAGGTTGAACATATAAGAAAAGGGGTCGTAAGCGGGCATCTCCCCACCTCCTTGAAAGGGATTATAATACAATGCCCGTGAAGAGACTGAGCTTCTTTCTACTTTTAACCTTCTCCTCTCTGTTGCTCTTTTCGTGTGCAAAGCCTGAGGTGAGGTTAAGCTATGTAGAGCCTCCGAGGGAGTACAGGGGAAGCATAAGGAAGATAGCGGTCTTTCCCTTTGAAAGCCAGAGCCTGAACGGAAGGCTCTTCTCTGCGGAGGTCTCAGCGGAGCTTCTGAAGGTTAAAGTTAAAGGAAAACCCTACTTCAAGCTGGTGAGCAGGGCTGAGATAGACAGGGTTCTGAGCGAGCTCAGGTTCTCCTCAAGCGGTCTGACCGAGGAGTCCGCAAGGCTTGGAAGACTTCTCAATGCGGAGGGCATTCTCACGGGCGTGGTTGAGGTCTCTAAAAGCGTTACCCCATACAGGGAGAAAAGGTTCAGGTGTGTGAAGACGGAAGGCTCAGGACTTATAAAGAAGTGCGTGAAGTCTGTGGATTACTACGTAAACTGCAGAAGGTATGAGCTTGAGCTTCTCGTTGTTCCAAAACTGATAGATGTGGAGAGGGGTGAGATAGTTTACTCAAGGAAGATACTCAAGAGGGTGAGCGATGATCACTGCGAGGATAGAGGCTATACAGGTTCAAGCCCTTCGTGGATGCTGGAGAGAGCAACAGCCAGCGCGATAAAAGAGCTTATAGAGGACATAGCCCCTCACAGAGTCAACGTGATCGCCGAGTTTATTGACGATGACGAAGGGATAGGGAACAGAGGTCTCTTTGATAAGGCTATAGACCTTGCCAAAGAGGGAAAGGTCTCAGAAGCGTGCGGAATTTTTGATAGTATGAGGGAAAGAACTTACGCCCTCCTTTACAACAGGGGACTGTGTGAGGAGCTTAAAGGAGACCTGGAGAAGGCTTCGGAGCTTTACAGGGAAGCCTTCTCACTCAAGAGGGACGAAAGGATAGAGGAAGCCCTCCGGAGGATCGGGGTGAGGAGATCAAAAATTTGAAAATAGAAGTCAAATGAGAATATAATGCGAGAAATAGTCGTTGGAGGGGAGCTATGGCAGGGGATAGCTCTATCGGTGGTAAGCCCATCTACGAAGATGAAGAGCACAGGTTCATATGGCTCGGGTGGGAGGAGGAAGATGAGGAGGGGCTCGTCCAGACAAATCAGTACCTGATAATCAACAGAGGTATCGGTATCCTGCTTGACCCCGGAGGTGCCCACGTCTTTCCGAGAGTTGTTGCTGAAACCGCTCGCTTCATCCCCCTTGAGAACATAAGGTACGTCTTCTACTCCCACCAGGATCCCGATGTGAGCTCAGGTCTTCCCCTCTGGCTCTCTGTAACCCCGGCTAAGGTTTACATATCCAAGCTTTGGATAAGGTTTGTCCCTCACTTCGGGAAGGCGGATGTGTCAAGGATAGAGCCTATAGAGGACTCGGGAGGCTCTGTAACACTGCCCACGGGTGATGAGGTTGAGTTCCTGCCAGCCCATTACCTGCACAGCACAGGTAATTTCTCAGCTTACGATTCAAGGTCCAAGATACTCTTCTCCGGGGATATAGGGGCTGCGGTCTTTCCACGTGGGAAGAGATACTTATTTGTTGAAGATTTTGAGAGCCACAAAAAACTGATGGAGGGATTTCACAGGAGGTATATGAAGAGCAACAGAGTGCTCAGAAAGTGGGTGGGGCTGGTGAGAGAAAAAGCTGTGAGGATGATAGCCCCTCAGCACGGTGCTGTATTTGATCAGAGAAATGTGGATAAATTCCTTTCATGGCTTGAGAGGCTGAAATGTGGAGAGGATGTGCTGGAAGAGATATACGGGAGGTAAACAATGTTCTTCAAAACCAGTAAGAAGTCGGGAGAGAATAAAAAACTCTATATTTATGAAGCGGTTAAACCGCTGTCAGACCAGCTTATAAGCTGTAACAACAGGATGGCGGTTCTGTACAGGTCTAACGTGCTCCTCAGTGCTATTCCACCCAGAGTTAAGGAGAGAATAAGCGGTATATCCACAGCCCTTGAGGAGTTTTCCACAACACTCGGTATGCTGAACTCAAACATAGGAGCTCTGAGCAACGAGGTGTCGGAGATGAAGGACGAGATAGCCCGGAGGCACGAGCACTTCACGAAAAAACTGGCAGAAACCCAGGGAAAGATAAGGGTAGTTGAAGGGCTTATGGAAAGCGTCAGAAGTTTTCAAGCTGTGGCTGAGAAGGTGATATATATGGTCAAAGGCATATCCGCCATAGCTGAGCAGACGGGCATGCTCGCCCTGAACGCCACTATTGAAGCGGCAAGGGCTGGAGAGCACGGAAAGGGCTTCTCTGTCGTGGCTGAGGAGATAGGGAGGCTTGCGTCCAAGACAGAATCCTTTACGAGAGAGGTTGAGGATCTGATGGGGGAGTTTGTAAACAGTCTGAGCGATATGGTTCAGAACATATCCAACGTGAGGGACATTGTCATGTCTATAGCCCAGGATATGGAAGATATGAAAAATTTCCTCAATTACGCCAGAGAGTTTGCTGATAGGGTTAACGCTTCTGTGAACGAGGTCGCCAGCGCGGTTGATGAGCAGGCACAGGTGATAAGGGATATAGAGTTAAACGTATCCTCTCTACATTCAGAGCTTGAAACAACACTCCGTATGGTGGACGCCCTCTCCAGGATGAACGAAAGGCTCATGTAGCTCAATCAAAGAGGGCGTCAACGTATTCCCCAACGCTGAAGGGCTGGAGATCTTCTATCCCCTCCCCCACACCTATCAGCTTTATGGGGATCTTTAGCTCCCTGCATATCGCTATAACAGCCCCTCCCTTCGCTGAGCCGTCAAGCTTTGTCACAACTATCCCGCTTATATCTACCGCCTCCTTAAAGACCTTCGCCTGCTGTATTGAGTTCTGTCCTATGGTAGCGTCCAAGACCAGAAGGGTCTCCGAAGGCTCCTCCGGTAAGAGCTTCTGTATAACCTTCTTTATCTTTCTCAGTTCATTTATCAGGGGCTCCTTGGTGTGGAGTCTGCCCGCGGTGTCTATCAGAACAAGGTCGTGTCCTTCCTTCATCGCCCTCTCAATACCTTCGTAAACGACAGAAGCTGGGTCAGCCCCCTCGTGCTTCCTGGTTATGTCCGCCCCCGACCTCTGAGCCCACACCTCAAGCTGTTCTATAGCTGCAGCCCTGAATGTGTCCCCCGCAACAAGCATAACCTTCTTTCCCTCTTGCGAAAATTTGTGGGCGAGCTTTCCGATAGTGGTCGTCTTTCCGGAGCCGTTCACCCCGAGGAAGAGAATAACGACAGGCTTCCTGTCCTCGGGAAGGTTCAAGCTCCCTTCACAGCCCCTCAGCAGTTCCTTTACCTTCTCCTTCGTAACCTCCTTCAGCTCCTCGGAGGTCTTTATGTTCTTCCTTATCGCTGTCTTCCTGAGGTCTTCAACGAGGTTTACCGCTGTCTTCACCCCGACGTCAGCCTTTACAAGGAGCTCTTCCAGTTCCTCAAAGAGCTCGTCGTCCACCTTCCTCCCCCTGAATATGACCCCAAACTCAACGCTCTCCTTTGTCTTCCTCAACCCCTTTTTGAGCTTGTCTAAGAGACTCTCTTTCTTCTCCTCAACGAGCCCCAGCTCCTTCTTTATACCGAGTATCTTCTCCTCCACCTCCTCCCTCTTGGAAGGAGGGGCGATCTTTGAAGCTCTCTCCAGTATTTCAAGTGCCTTTTCCTTCTTCCCGGTAGCGTAAAGTATGCTTCCCACTCTGTATAGGCTGTCAAAGTCCCCGACCTTCAGGTACTCCTCAACAGCCCTTGTGTAATCCCCCGACCTTTCATAGACGAGACCTCTGGTCTTGGCACTGCCGAGCTCCTCCCCGTACTTTTCCAGGAGCCTGTAAGCCTGCAGGTAGTTCTCCTCCTCAACGTAAAGGTCAAAGAGAACCTTCCTGAGGTCAGGGTCATCTTCGTGCTTTTCCAGGAGCTTCCTCGCTTTATCCTTCTTTCCCTTTCTGAGAAGTTCCAGAATGGCGCTCTTATCTCCCTTCTCAGCTCTCTTTTCTACCTCGGATTTTTTGAAGAAGAGCATGTTAAGTATTATCCTAAAAATGCGGTGTTTGAGGTTGAGGTTCTTAAGTTCTACCCCTTTGAGCTTCCGGGAAGGAGGGGAGGACTGGTTGGTTATGCGGACGTGAAGATAGGAGATTTACTCGTAATAAAGGCGGTCAGGTTGATGAGAAACCGTTACGGTGGGTACTACGTCCAGATGCCGAGCGTTCCGCTTGGGGACAGGAGCTATGAGGTGGTAGAGGTAGTCTCAAAGGAGCTTCTTGAGGAGATAAGAAGAAAAGTCAAGGAATTTTACGAGGAAAGGTTTAAAATATAAAGACTCGTATGGGTTCTATCGTCCAGTCCTTCGGTTTCTTCGTTTTCACACTCATACTGTTTGCTGGCGTTGTCATATACGGGCTCTTTCACCTTGATGAGCCAAACCTCCTTTACTGGAGCGTGTTCGGGATCTCAGCTCTCGTGTTCTCCGTTGGGCTCGGAGCGACCCTCTACAAGGGTTTTAAGGACCTCGTTAAGGACTACCGCAGACACGGGGACTTCTGGAGGTTTCTCTACGACTTCTTCGCCTCCCTCAAACTCGCCATATTCATAATGCTACTCCTCGGCATATTCTCCATGCTCGGCTCAACCTACATAGAGCAGAACCAACCCTTTGAAACCTACCTTGACCGCTTCGGTCCCACGAAGGCGGTATGGTTCTGGAAGCTCTGGCTGAACGATGTCTTCCATTCATGGTACTACATAACCCTGATAGTCCTGCTCGCGATAAACCTGATAGTCTGCTCCATAAAGAGACTTCCAAGGATATGGAGGCAGACCTTCGGCTCCGAGAGGATCCTTAAGCTTGACGAGAAGGCTGAGAAACACCTGAAACCCATAAGTGTGAGGGTAAAGGACCCGGCGGATGTCATAAACCTTCTGATCAGGAAAGGTTTCAGGGTTTACAAGGAGGAGGAAGAGGGAAAGATCTACCTCTTTGCTGAGAAGGGGAGGTACTCAAGGCTCGGGGTTTACATAGTCCACATAGCTCTCCTCGTTATAATGCTCGGTGCCCTGATAGACGCGATATTCGGTGTGAGGGGGTTCCTCCCTGTTCCGGAGGGTGAGACCTCCAACCTGATGCTCGTGGGTGCACAGGACAGGAGGGTGAAGCTCCCCTTTGCGATTCACCTGAAAGACTTCCGGATAATAACCTACGGTGAGGAGGCTAAGGAGAAGGGGATAAAGGTTGCGGAAGCCTTCAAGAACGCTGTGGCTTCCTACAGGAGCGAGATAGAGATAATAAACTCTGGAAAGAAGGTCGCTGAAGGCGTGGTTGAAGTAAACGAACCCTTTGACTTCAGGAGTTACAGGATATTTCAGGCTTCCTACGGACTGACCGGCGGTGTGAAGGAGATGGGGGTTGTAGTCGTGGCGAAGGATAAAGCCCACAAAGATCCCAAGAAGGCTATAGTTGGAAGGTTTACGGTGGGGAGCGGGAGGGTTGCCGAGTTCAAGGACATGCTCGTCTCTGTGGAGAAAGTTATACTGAACGTCAACAACCCTGCTGCGGGCATGAACGGACAGCTTGCTCCCGCTGTAGTTCTGAAGGTTCTCTGGAAGAGAAAAGCTTACAACGTACCCGTGGTCTACGATCCTCAGATCACCGTGCTCGTTTACTCCCAGTCAAAGGAGCTTCAGGACTTTCCCTATGTCTTCTTCATGGACGGTTTTGTTCCTCAGTTCTACTCCGGTTTCCAGGTTTCCTTCCACCCGGGGACGAACGTAATCTGGTTCGGTTCTATAGTCCTGGTACTCGGTATGGCAGTTGCCTTTTACACAGTCCACAGAAAGGTCTGGGTTCGCATAGAGGGAGACACCGCAAAGATAGCCTTCTACTCCCACAAGTTCAAGGAGGAGTTCAAGAAGACCTTCCTGAGGGAACTTGAAAAGGTTCACCTTCACGGTCAGGTCGGAGAGGCTAAGGCTGAGCGGATCGGTTAAATTTTAAGCCATCTCCTCTTTGCGAGAAAGTCAAGAAATACCTTTGCGTAGTACACGTTGGACAGGAAGCTCGCTATGGTTCCTATGGCGAGGGTGGTGGCAAAACCCTTGACAGGTCCGCTTCCGAACTGGAAAAGGATCAGTGAGGCGACGAGCAGGGTTATGTGTGTGTCCCAGACCGCACTCAGAGTCCTCTTGTAGCCGAGCTCTATTGCCTTCCTGAGGGTGTTTCCGAGCCTGAGTTCTTCCTTGACCCTTTCAAATATGAGGACGTTTGAGTCAACCGCTATACCCATGTTCAGGATTATTCCCGCTATACCCGGAAGGGTGAGGGTTGCGGACAGTCCGGCGAGACCAGCCCAGAGGAGGAGCCCGTTCATGAGAATTGAAACGGTCGCCGATGCACCCGCAGTCTTGTAACGCGCTATCACTATGAAGATCAGCAGGATGAAGCCGAGGATACCCGCCTTGATCCCCTGCTCTATGGCGTCCTTACCAAGAGAAGGACCCACAACCTTCTCCTGGAGTATGTTTACGCTAGTTGGAAGGGCTCCAGTCCTGAGTATAAGGGAGAGGTTTCTGACCTCCTCGGGTGTGAAGTTCCCCGTTATCTGTCCCCTGTCAGATATCCTGCTCCTTATAACGGGGGCTGAAACCACCTTGTCCTCAAGGACTATGGCGAGCCTCTTCCCTATGTTCTTTGAGGTAAACTCCCCGAATTTCCCCGCGGATTCACTCTTCAGCTCAAAGCCGACCGCAGGGCGACCGAACTCATCCTTGGATATGTAAGCGGTCTTCAGGTCTGAGCCAGATATAACTGGAACCTTGTCCACGAGGAACCACTCCCGCCCATCTCTGGAAGGCAGTATCTCGGTATCCTTGGTCAGCTTCTTCTCAAGCTTCTCCCTTGAGTAAGAACTGTCTATAACGAGCCTGAGCTCAAGGGAAGCTGTGCTCCCTATTATCCTCTTAGCCCTCTTTATATCCAGAAAACCCGGGAGCTCAACGAGGATCCTTTCTCTCCCCAGCCTGGTAACTACCGGCTGTGTTACTCCGAGCTTGTCTATTCTGTTCCTCAAGACCTCTATCGTCTGATCAACTATATCCTTCTTCAGCCTGTCAATGTAGGCGGAAGAGAAGGTTACCGAGAGAATTCCTTCCTGCTTCTTCTGGACTGAGAGCTCCTTAATGGTGCTCTTCAGGGTATCAACTATCTTTGGAAGTTCCTCCTCCTCAAGGTACTCAACCTCTATCCTGTCTCTGTATGCGGTGACATCAAGTATCCTGAAGCCCTTATCTCTGAGCGTCTTCTCTATAAGGCGTGCGGTTCTCTCGTACTCCTGCTTTACAGCCTTCTCGTAGTCCGGTTGAAGAACCATAGATATGCCACCCCTGAGGTCAAGACCGAGGTTTACGGGTTTGTAAATGGCTATCCCCAGGGAGACAAGAACAAGGAGCAGGAACCCTACAAGGTTGTAAGTTGTGTTTTTCATTTCCGGTAAATATTATACGGGTTAAGCCTTCCCTGAAAGAACTTCCTTAACTATCAGACCGTGCTTAACACCCCAGTCTCCTACCCTTATCTTCTCCTTATCAAACACCTCAAGGAGCTTTATAAACATGGCTATCCCGGAGACTATCACCTCAGCCCTCCTGTCCTCTATCTGTTTGAACCTCCTGCTCCTCTCCCTGTAGGGGAGCGATACGAGAGCGTTGAACCACTTTTTAAGAGAACCTATGCTAAGCTCAGCTCCGTGAACTTTCCTGGGATCGTAAGGGTATATGCCCTTCTCAAGGGCTACAACGGTAGTTATAGTCCCACCCAGCCCTACTATCTCGTCAACCTCTCTCCTCAGGGGCTTTATCTTCTCTTCCAGGAAGTCCATGAGTTTTCTAACCTCATCCTCCGTGGGAGGGTCGTGCTTGAGGAAGCTCTCGGTCAGGTTAACTATCCCGATGGGGAGGGACACCATGTCCTTCACCTTCATATCAGAGCCGAATATGAACTCCGTTGAACCGCCTCCTTGGTCAACTACGAGGAACTCTCCCTCTGGTCTCAGGGAGTAAGCGGTCGCTAAGAAGGCGAGCTCACCCTCCTCCTGAGGGGTTATGACCCTGACCTCTATCCCCGTCCTTTCTCTGACGAGCTTCAAAAACTCCTCAGCGTTCTTTGCCCTCCTGAGGGCTTCAGTTGCAACAGCGACAACCTTGTGAACGCCGAGTCTATCTATCTCCCTTCTGTACTCCTCAAGCACCCGCAGGGTCTCTTCAACCCTATCCTCTCTTAGCTTCCTGCTCTCCTTCACTCCGCTCCCGAGGGAGGTGATGTAGCCCTTCTCAAGGATGATATCTATGTTCCCGTTGTTGACCTCTGCGACGGTGAGTCTGACCGAATAGGAGCCTATGTCTATGGTAGCTATGCGCATGGAAATAGTTTAATGGTTCAATTTTTTGGGCGTTTCACGAAGGGGTACTTCCTCAGGACAGCCCTGAGCAGTCTGTTCCTGACCTTAAGGAAAACCTCGTTCCCCTCCTTTCTTTCCTCCACATTCACGAAGCAGAGGGCTATCCCCTTGCCGAGTGTGGGGGAGAAGGTCCCGCTTGAGACAGTACCTATAACTCTATCCTCTTTGAGCACCTCGTATCCCTCTCGGGGGACGCCTTTCTCCAGAAGCTCAAGTCCAAAGAGCTTGCGTTCGGGTTTTCTTTTCAACAGAGCGTCCCTGCCTACAAAGTCCTTGGAGAAGTCCACAAATCTGTCCAGATTTGCATCAAGAGGGGTTATATCCTCTGAGAGCTCGTGCCCGTAGAGGGGAAAGCCAGCCTCTATCCTGAGAACGTCCCTCGCCCCAAGACCGCAGGGTTTTGTTTCTTTAAGGAGATCCCTGAATAGCTTTACTCCTTCATCCACAGGTGCGTAAACCTCAAAGCCGTCCTCTCCCGTGTAACCGGTCCTTGAAACGATGGTCTCTCCAAAGGTCTTGAAGTGGTAGTACTTGATGTCCTTCACGTCAAAGAATGTACTGAGTATATCTACCGCTTTCTTCCCCTGAAGGGCGAGCTGAACCGTCTCTGAGGAGATGTCCCTGACCGGTATGTGTTTACCGATCCAGTCTTTCACCTTTTCCCTGTTGCCAGCGTTTACGCATAGAAAGAAGCTCTCCTCCGAGAGCATATATACGGTTATATCATCCTTTACACCACCCCTCTCGTTGGTGAGGAGGTTGTATTGCACCCTGCCGGGTTTCAGCTTCTCAAGATTGTTGGTTGTGAGTTTTTGAAGCACGCCGAAGGCGTCCTTTCCGGATACCAGTAGCCTACCCATATGGGATATGTCAAAGAGCCCGGACTCTTCCCTGACAGCTCTCACCTCATCAACTATGCCGGAGTACTGAAGGGGCATCTCCCAGCCATTGAAGTCAGTAAAGCGCGCGCCGAGCTTTTTATGAGTCTCGTAGAGAGGGGTTCTCATACCCAAGTATTTTACCCCTGTCCTTCGGATAAGTCCCTTCAAGAAGGTTTCAATCCCTTATACTTCTGAACTTTTGCATAACATGAGCCACCTCCTGTCAAGTCTTTGAGTATCAACGAAACAAGCCTATTGTCAGGAAAGGGAGAAAACCTCAGACATCGCCCTGCAACATCTTGAACAAACTCAAGTAATTCAATAAGCTCAAGCACAATAGGCGGAAATATAAGAGCCAACAAATACTTTCTGAAATCTATACCGCTGAGCTT
>WGFS01000088.1 GCA_015492115.1 Aquificaceae bacterium | reverse complement strand
CAGCACTTCTACCTTGACCACGAGGGGTACATAGCCTTCGGGGAGAACCTCCCCACCTACAAGCCCAACCCCACCCCTGAGCAGTACGGGGACATAGACAAGACAAAGATAAAAGGCAAGACCAAGCTCGTGAGGTATCTCACACCCCACGGCAAATGGCACATACACTCCACTTACATGGACAACCACAGGATGCTTACCCTCTCAAGGGGTATGGAACCTATATGGCTGAACGAGGAGGACGCTAGAGAGCTCGGTATAAACGACAACGACTGGGTGGAGCTCGTGAACGATAACGGGGTGTACGTGGCACGGGCTGTTGTCAGCGCAAGGATCCCCAGAGGTGTGTGTATCGTCTACCACGCTGTTGAGAGGACCATAAGCATTCCCATCTCCAAGACCAACCTCGAAAGGGGTGTGAGCGGGAAGAGGGGAGGTATGAACAACAGCGTGACGAGGACAAAGGTCAAGCCAGTCCTCATGTTCGGCGGATACGCCCAGTTTACCTACGCCATGAACTACTGGGGGCCTACGGGCGTGAACAGGGATACCTACGTTTACGTGAGGAAGTACGAAGGTCCTGTAATCTGGTAGGAGGTGTGTTATGGACGTTAGAGCTCAGATAGCGGCTGTCTTCCACCTTGACAAGTGTATAGGCTGTCACACCTGCTCCATAGCCTGCAAGAACATCTGGACCGACAGGAAGGGTCTCGAGTACGCCTGGTGGAACAACGTGGAGACAAAACCGGGAACGGGATACCCCACCCTGTGGGAGGATCAGGAGAAGTACAAGGGAGGATGGGAACTCAAGGGTAACGAGCTGAAGCTCAGGCTGGGAGGAAAGCTCAGCAGATTGCTCAACATTTTTTACAACCCCTACCTTCCCACCATAGACGATTACTACGAACCGTGGACCTACAGGTATGAGGACCTCTTCAATTCCCCCGAGTCCGACGTCCAGCCCACCGCAAGACCTGTATCCATGATAACGGGAGAACCCGTGGAGATAGAGAGCGGACCCAACTGGGACGATGACCTGAGTGGTACGCCTGTGTATGCGAGGAACGACCTGAACCTCAAATCCTTAAGCGAGGAGGAGAGGAGGAAGCTCTTTGAGTTTGAGAGGGTCGTTTTCTTCTACGTCCCGAGGATATGCAACCACTGCCTGAACCCCGGATGTGTCGCAGCATGTCCCGCGGGAGCGATATACAAGAGGGCTGAAGACGGCATAGTCCTGATAAGCCAGGAGAAGTGCAGGGCATGGAGGATGTGCATATCGGGTTGTCCCTACAAGAAGGTCTACTTCAACTGGAACACGGGTAAGTCTGAGAAGTGCATCCTGTGCTATCCGAGGATAGAGACGGGTCAGGCTCCAGCCTGCTTCCACTCCTGCGTTGGAAGGATAAGGTACTTAGGAGTAGTCCTCTACGATGCGGATAAGCTCCCGGAAGCGGCCAAAAAGCCCGATGAAGAGCTCGTAGATGCCCAGAGGGATGTGATACTTGACCCCTTTGATGAGGAGGTTGTCAAAGCTGCCAAGGCGAACGGTGTGCACGACTCCGTTATAGAGTATGCGAGGAAGTCCCCCGTCTACAAGTTCGTTAAAGAGTGGAAGATAGCCTTCCCCCTCCATCCTGAGTTCAGAACCATGCCCATGGTCTTCTACGTTCCGCCCCTGCTTCCGGTCATGGCTTTCAGAACGGGAGAGATCTACGAGCTTGCAAAGGACTTCTTCAGCACCCCCGAGAGCGTGAGGATACCAATAAAGTATCTGGCGAGCCTCTTCACCGCGGGGAACGAAGAGCATATGATCTACGCCCTCCGCAAGATACTCGCCCTGAGACTCTATAAGCGTATGCAGAAGGCTAAGGATGTGCCTAAGGAAGAGGTGGACATGATGATGAAGGAGGTGGGACTCACACCGGAGACCGCCGAGGAGATGTACAGGCTCATGTCTCTGCCCACCTTCCATGACAGGTTTGTCATACCGCCTTCTCACAGGGAGATGAGCGTAGAACAGACGGAGAACGTTTACAACAGGAAGGCGAGCGGTGGCTTTGGCTTCAGGAAACCTCCGGAGAGGGGAATGTAGGATGGTTCTGGATAGAGAACTCTTCTCCTCCTTGGCTCTTCTGCTTGAGTATCCAACGGAAGAGACGCCTTCAGCCCTTGAGAAGTGCTCTATTCTTCTTACCCAGCGCAGTGAAGACCTTGCCAGGAAGATAGGCTACGTGAGGGACTTCGTTGAGAGGGAAGGGCTTGAGAAGCTCAGGGACGTCTACACCTACACCTTTGACCTGACTCCCGCCTGCCCTCCCTATGTAGGGCACTACATATTCGGTGAAGATTACAGAAGAAGCCATTTCATGGTGGGTCTGAAGGAGATATACGGAAGATACCGATTCAGTTACGATGAGAGGGAACTTCCGGATCACATCTCCGTCCTGGTGAGGTTCCTTCCCCTCTATGAAGATGAGGAGGAGAGGGAAGAGCTCATTGAACTCTGTGTGCTACCCGCTCTGAAGCAGATGATAAAGAACTTGAAGGAGGAGAACCCTTACAGAAAAGTTCTGGAGGTTTTCCTCGCCATTTTAAGTGGAGGTGAGTAGCCATGTTGGACAACTTCCTCTTTATAGGCTTCCCTTACATAGCCCTCGCCCTTGCAGTGGTGGTGGGTGTGTACAGGTACGTTGCGGATCGGTTCTCTTACTCCAGTCTCTCAACCCAGTTCCTTGAGAACAAACAGCTCTTCTGGGGATCAGTCCCCTGGCACTACGGCATAACACTGATACTTCTGGCTCACCTTACCGCATTCTTTATACCAAACATCCACCTCGCTGTGCTCGGAGGATATCTGAGAACCGTGGTCCTTGAAGTAACGGGCTGGGCTCTGTCTTTCTATGCCCTGTTCGGCCTTCTCGTACTGGCGGTGAGGCGCCTCTCCATCTCAAGGGTATCCGTAACCTCAAATCTGGCGGACTGGCTCCTTCTCATATCACTGATAGTTCAGGTGGGTCTCGGGGTTTACCTCGCGATCTTTTACAGATGGGGAGGTCTGTGGTTCACCAAGACCGCGGCAGGATGGCTCTGGTCACTGCTCACACTCAGACCCGATATCTCTTACATCCAGAGTATGCCCTGGGCGGTAAAACTCCACTTCTTCTTTGCCTTCGTGGTTATACTACTCTTCCCGTTCACCAGGCTCGTCCACGTGTTCACCATCCCCATCACATACATCTGGAGACCTTATCAGGTCGTGATCTGGTCAAGAAAATAGGGAGGT
>WGFS01000087.1 GCA_015492115.1 Aquificaceae bacterium | reverse complement strand
GTGAGCTCGTGGAGGAGCTCCTGAGGAGGTACTACTTCCCCTACCACGAGAAGATCAAGGAGGAGTTGAAGAGAGAGGAAGTCCTGATAGCCTTTGACTGCCACTCCATGGCTCCCACAGCCCCCAAGATAGCTCCCGACAGGGGGAGGAGACCCTCCTTTTGCCTCGGGGACTTCCATGGAAGAGCCTGTCCGAGGGAGCTTACAGAGGTTCTGAGGAGGTGCCTTATGGAGGTCTTCGGGCTTCCAGAGGAGGAGGTGAGCATAAACGAACCCTTTGCTGGGGGCTACATAACGAGGACTTACGGAATGAACCCTAAGCCCTGGATACAGATAGAGATAAACAGGGATATGTACATGGACTGGGAACCGCTCGAAAAGGACGAGGTGAGAATGGTGGAGGTCAGGGAGAAGCTCGGGGAGAGCCTGAGCCTGTTCTTTGAGAGGGCTAACCTTTAAAATAATTACATGCTCATAAAACACTTCTCCGACAAAGACCACTTTTACAAGTTTCTGAAGGAAAGGGTGGGGGTCTTCTTCAAGGAGGCAGAGGAGAGGGCTTTTGAGGGAATATTCCACTGCCTCTACTTTGAGTTCTCCGAAAACCCAGAGCCCATATTCCTATCCGCCCAGAAGAGTGGGCTCTCTATCTTCTCAAATGGAAACAGGTTCGCCCTCTGTGGGAGCGAGGCAAGCGTAAGGAACTTCTGCTCTGAGCTCGTTAGTTACCCGGAGACTAAAGCTCTCGCGAGGGAGATACTTGAGGCACTGATAAGGTTCAGGAGGAAGAGCTTCCAGCTCCAGTACAACAGGAAGATCCTTCCCCTCGGGCTCAAGACAGCGATAATGGGTGTCCTGAACGTCACCCCCGACTCCTTCTCCGACGGCGGACTCTACGACAAGCCAGAGGATGCCCTCAGGAGGGCAATACAGATGCACGAGGAGGGAGCGGAGATAATAGACATAGGAGGGGAATCCACGAGACCCGGCTCCGAGAGGATAAGCGCGGAGGAGGAGCTAAGGAGGGTTCTCCCTGTTCTGAAGCTCGTGAGGAAAGAGCTCCCGGAGGTCTGGATATCGGTAGACACCTGCAAGTCGGAGACCGCAAGGGTGTGCCTTGAGGAGGGAGCGGACATAATAAACGACATAAGCGGTGGAACCTTTGACGAAAACATGTACGAGATCGTCTCCAGATACAACTGCCCCTACGTGATAAACCACATAAAGGGAAGACCCGAGACCTGGAAGACAGAGCCTATAGTCTATGACGACGTTGTCGGGGAGATAAAGGGCTGGCTGGAAGAGAGGGTAAAAAAGCTCCTTGAGACAGGTTACAGAAGGGAGGAGAACCTGATCCTTGACCCGGGAATAGGCTTTGGGAAACTTCCGGAGCACAACGTGGAGATCCTCAGGAGGTTTGGGGAGCTGAGGATACTGGGAAAGCCCCTCATGGTAGGGGTTTCAAGAAAATCCTTCATAGGACTTATCTTGGAAAGTTTTCTAAACAGACGGACGGAACCGAGGGAGAGGCTCTACGGGAGCCTGGGGGCTGTCGCTCCTGCGGTGCTTCAGGGAGCACAGATAGTCAGGGTGCACGACGTTAAGGAGACGAGGGAGTTTCTTGCACTACTGGACGCGGTGAGGACCTACGATGCTGTTTGACCTCCTCAGGGAGCTCTTCGGCTTAAGAGACCTTATAGACATACTCGCGGTAGCTGTATTCATATACGGAATAATCTACTTCCTTGCGGTTACCAAGGGTTTTCAGATACTCAGAGGTCTGGTCTTCATTGGGGTTTTCTGGTTTATAGCTGAGATCGTTCAGCTGAGGACACTCTCCTGGATATTTGAGAAGCTCTGGACCCTCGGACTCTTCTCAATAGTGGTTATATTCCAGCCGGAGATCAGGAAGACCCTTGCGAGGATCAGCGAGAAGACAAAGGTCATAAAGTTCACCTCTCTTGAAGAGAGAACCATTGAAAGGGTAGTCAGGGCATGCAGGTTCATGTCAGACAGGCAGATAGGAGCCCTGATCGTTATAGAGAGGAGTCAGGACATTGAAGATATTGTGGAAGGTTGTGTTTACATAGATGCGATCGTGTCGGTGGAGCTTCTGATAACGATCTTCTATCCGATGACACCCCTCCATGACGGGGCTGTGGTAATAAGGGGGGAGAGAATAGCCTTTGCCTCCTGCGTCCTCCCCCTCTCCAAGACCGTTGAGCTTCCAAAGAAGTACGGGACAAGGCACAGGGCTGCCCTCGGTATAAGCGAGGAGAGCGATGCGATCGCGGTCGTTGTCTCAGAAGAGACAGGGGAGATATCACTCGCGGTTGAGGGCAATCTTGAAAGGAACCTGGATCCTGAGATACTCAGGGACAGGCTTGAAAAACTCATGGGGTTGAAAGATGAAGCTTCTTAGGGAGATATTCCTCAAGGACTGGAAGTACAAACTCGTCGCACTTGTCATCTCCATGTCTCTCTGGAGCGTTGTGAACTTTGGGAGCAGAACCGCTATAACCGTATCGCGGTACGTAGAAGTAAGGAACCCAAAGCCAGAGTTCACATACAGGCTGAACCCCGACAGGGTTGATATAACCGTCTATGTCGTTGAGAGGCTTCTACTTTCAAAGCTAATAGAGGAGGTTAAAGCTTACGTTGACGTTTCCAGAATAGATAAACCGGGAACTTACAAGCTGAGAGTCTTTTCAGAGACAGCTATTCCGATCCTTATACAACCGACGAGTGTGGAACCGCCGATAGTGAGGGTGAGGGTTTTGAGAAGAACCGCCCCCTGAGGGGCGGTCTTTTTATCATCCACAGCTAAAGGAACTTCCGCAACCGCATCCACCGGTAGCGTTCGGGTTTCTTATGGTGAAGCCACCGCCCATGAAGTCAACCACGTAGTCAAGCTCTGCACCGTTTACATAGGGCATTGAGAAGGCGTCTATGACAACCTTAACTCCACCCTGTTCAAAGACGTGGTCTCCCTCCTCTATGGTATCGTCAAAGCCCATTGCGTACTGGAAGCCTGAGCATCCGCCGGGAACAACCCTGACCCTGAGGATGGGGTTCTCTATGTTGTTTTCCTGAGCGACCTTTTTGATCTCCTCGGCTGCCTTTTCGGTAACCCTAAATACCATAGTGGTTTGCTGTTCTTGCATACTGCTAACCTCCTTTCTTAAATTTGGTATAAAGATACGCTCATGAAGATAGCCTCTTTATGACGTAAGTCAAGGGAAAGAAGAGCATCCCAAGTATGAACCCTATAAAGAAGGCTATGAGGACTACAAGTCCCACGGGAAGGGCAGGGGTCTTTGTGTTTCCCCAGAGGGTCAGCTCAACACTCTGTCCAGAGTTGTTCAGAAAGAAGTAGAAGGAGATTCCAAAGACGATAAGAAAGAGGAGCAGGAAAACGAGGTTTCTCATCCATTAAGATTGTGAACCAGCTGTTCAAGAAGTTCAAGTGCCTTCTTGCTCGGAGTTGGATCCGCTACGCCCTTCCACGCTATGTCGTAGGCTGTTCCGTGGTCGGGAGAGGTTCTCAGAAAGGGTATCCCTATGGTGAGGTTCACACCCTCCCTGAAGGCAAGGAGCTTGAAGGGTATCAGTCCCTGGTCGTGGTACATGCAGAGGAAGACATCGTAATCATCTCTCTTCAGGAAGGCTGTGTCGGGGACGAGAGGTCCCTCAACCCTGAAACCCTTCTTCCTGAACTCCTCAATGGCTGGAAGTATCTCCTCCATGTCCTCCCTCCCCATCTCACCGAACTCTCCCGCGTGGGGGTTCAGTCCAAGCACCCCGACCTTTGGCTCCTTTCCAAAGAGCCTTCTGAACTCCCTGAATATAAGTCCGAGCTTTGAAGCCACTCTCTCTTTGGTAACCCTCTCTGGAACCTCTTTTAAGGGGAGGTGGGTGGTCAGGAGCACCACCTTAACACTTTCTGAGTACATCACCATTGCGTACTCTTTGGTGTTGGTAGCCTGGGCGAGGTACTCTGTCTGCCCCTCGTAGCCGAAGCCTGCCCTGCTCGCCCAGAACTTGTTTATGGGCATTGTAAGTATGCCTTCTATCTTTCCATAAACCGCATCAACCACCGCCCTCGCAAGGTAAGCGACCGCAACCTTCCCAGAGCTAAGAGAAGGCTCCGGAACAGGCTTGTCCAGAATGTTGAGATCTAAGAGATAAACTCCGGGCTCCTTCAGGGCATCGGCGGACTCAACCTTCACGTATTTGAGGTCTGTATTCAACAGTTTTTTAGCCTCAAGGAGCGTCTTCTCCTCAGCGTATATGAGGTAGGCGTTCTCCTCCCTGAAATCTTCTGAGAGTCTGACTATAAGCTCGGGACCAACCCCTGCAGGGTCTCCTATGGTTATCCCTATCCTATTCACTGTACTCAGCTCCGCAGTTCTCCGTCTCCCAGACGACTACCTTCCTCAAGGAAGGGTATCTTTTCTTCAGCTCTTCGTAGAGCCACCTTGCCACGTTCTCCGCACTTGGGGAGAAGTCAAAGAGTTCGTTCAGGAGCCTGTAGTCGGGCAAAAGTTCCTTCAGGCAGTTATCAACCTCTACAAAATCTACGCCCATACCTCCCTTATCAAGCTCATAAGCATCTATGTAAACCTCCACCTCCCAGGTGTGCCCGTGAAGGGGTTCTGGACTCCCGTGGTAGTCCGTAAGAAAGTGGGCAGCGTTAAACTTCCTCTTTACTCTTATCGTCCAGGGCATGTCTGCGAACCTCTTTGTACATTTTCTTTGAATGGTACATTCTTTCATCCGCTATATCTATGAGCTTCTCCAGCGTATCGGCATCCTGTGGAAAGCATGCGTAACCAACACTCAGGGTTATGGTAACGTCTTCATATCTGACTGAGAAATCAGCGACAAGCCTGTTTGCAACTTCAAGAACTTCAGAGCCCTTCTCTGCGGGCAGTACTATAAGGAACTCGTCCCCTCCCCATCTCGCGATAAGGTCGTAGTCTCTGAGAGCGTGTCTCAATTCCCTTATAACTATCTTCAGAGCCCTGTCACCAGCTTCGTGTCCGTATCTGTCATTTACCTTTTTGAAGTCGTTCAGATCAACAAGCAGAATGGAGAACTCGCTCTTCAGCCTCTTGGATTTTCTCAGCTCTTCATTTATGTACTCTATGATGAACCTTCGGTTGTAAGCTCCCGTGAGCGGGTCGTAGAATGCAGCCTCCTCAAGGTCTCTCAGAGACCATATAGAGAGCCTTATGAGGGAGAAACCGATAAGAACGGTGCCAAAGAGCACCATCGCCTCATCCCAGGGAGTCATTATGTGTCCAGTCCAGACTATATGAACTTTGGGGACTGTGAGCCCAAGGAAACCAACTGACATTATTATGAAGTCTTTAAGAAGCTTCCTTGACCAGGCGAGACCCAGGGACAACCCCGACAGAATAGCAAGGAGAAGAGTCTCAAAAGCGAAGAAGTCTTCAAAGGTCATCTATCTCCTCTCCCCTCAGAAGACGCTGGGCGTAGTTCACACAGCTGAGAACCATAAAGAGGAGGGCGTGTTTATCTGTATCTTCAAAATTCTCCTTTACCCAGAGCGTTCCATCCTCTTTCTCAACCACAGATATATACTTTAGAGCCTCTTCAGCGAGCGCTCTGTTGGTAACCTTCTGAAGGATCTTCTCCCTCACCCAATCGGGCAAGGGTTTTTCTACCTCAGGCATCAGGAAACCTCCAGCAAGTCGGAGACAAAGAGTGGCTTGACTCCCAAAAGTAACCTCCCGACCTTCAAAAGATAAGTATATCCCAAAACGAGGTAACGGTCTTTTCTCAATTCCGAAAACTCCACATTTGAACCGACGGACTCCCTGACCTCTCCCTCTCCAGAGAGCAGGAGCACGTAGGTGTTGCTGAAGGGAGCGTAAACCTTGATCCTGTCTCTCTCAAGCCAGACGAAGGAGGGTTTATTTGAGAAAGATATCAGATTAAGTTCAGAACCCAGAGCGCTCAGGAGATCCTCCTTCGTTTTTATCTCTCTACCGCTTATCAGAAAGTTCCTCATAAGGGAAAAGGAAAGTCCGTAATCAGGGACCAGAATTCGCTTACCTATCTCCCTTATATACAACTTGACATGATGGTCAATACCTCCTACAACCCTGCTCTTCCAGTTCTCATTCAGAAACTTTTTTGCGTAGAGCTCCGTGTTTATCAGCTTTGCGTAATTTCCAAATATCCGCCCTTTGAGAAATGGGTAAAGGATAATTCCTGCAAAGATATAAAAGATCAGTGTGATCTTCCGCTCCAGAAGGGCATCCCTAAGGTTTATCAGTTCAATGAGGTAGTCACTGTCCTTCTCAAGCCTCCAGCGATACTTTCCCCTGAAGTGGTGGGCTATGATCTTGAGCCTTCCGACTTCTAAAAGGTCTCCGAGCAGGTTTCCATTTTCGTCGTTTAGTTTAACCTCCTTTCCCGCGATGAGCCTCTCATCCGCAAAATCCTTTATATGGTCGTTGTCGTGGTCTGTAACGATGGCGTAATCTATACCGTACCTGTCTCTGGTTCTAATAACGTCCTCAGGTTTGCCGAGAGAGTCGTAGGAGAACTGGGTGTGTATATGAAGGACGTAAGAGTAAACGAAGACATCGGGGGGCTCTATGAGCGGTACCGGAGGGATAGGGTTCCGTACAAACCTAACAGGAAACAGGAAGAACCACAGAATGAGTAAAAACAGGGACAGCGCTAAGATGATGAGTATGTACATCATTTGAGGTTCATGGCTTCCCTGACTTCTTCCATCGTCTCCAAGGCGAAGTTCCTTGCCTTTACAGAACCCTCAAGAAATACGCCCTCAACCTCTTTCAGGTTATTTCTCATCTCCTCCCTCTTCTCCCTGAAGGGTTTGAGGAAGTTCTCAAGCCCCTCCAGCATCATCTTCTTGCAGTCAACACACCCGAGCTTACCAGCCCTGCAGTCTCTCTCTATCTGCTCTATCTTTGCTGGGTCCTTGGTGAAGAGCTTGTGGTACATGAATACGGGGCATATATCCGGTCTCCCCGGGTCGTTCTTGCGGAGCTTCTGAGGGTCTGTGAACATCTTCATCACCTTCAGCTGGACCTCTCCTTCGGTGTCCGCAAAGAATATGGCGTTGTTGTAGGACTTGCTCATCTTCCTTCCGTCTGTCCCGGGAACCTTTGGGGTCTCTGTGAGGAGAGCCTCCGGCTCTGGGAAGACCTCACCGTAGAGGTAATTGAACCTCCTCGCTATCTCCCTCGTGAGCTCTATGTGGGGGAGCTGGTCCTCTCCCACGGGGACACCTTCTCCCTTGTATATGAGTATGTCCGCAGCCTGGAGGACGGGGTATCCGAGGAAGCCGTAGGTGTCCGTCTCGTAGAAGTCCCTCTTGGACACATTCAGGTTTTTCAGGAGCTCAGGCTCTATCTCCCCCTCAAAGAGAGCGGATATGAAGGTGTCCGCAAGATCGTCCAGTAGATGCTCTTCAAAGCGCTCAAAGTCCTCCACCTTGTAAGGGATCATATTCATGAACTCCCTCACCACGTCCCTGAGCCCACCCTTGAACTGAAGGGCTATATCCTGGAGCTTGAGGAGGTTGTACTTCATATCCTTGTAGGTGGGGTTCCACTCAAGCCAGCTCTTGGGAGT
>WGFS01000086.1 GCA_015492115.1 Aquificaceae bacterium | reverse complement strand
GTGTGGAGGTAACTCTGTATATCCTGTCCGTTCTCTGTATGAGTTTGCCCACGGACCAGGGTATGTCGAAGTGAACGAGGACGTCCGCCTCATCCATGGATATGCCGTAGGTGAGTGTGTCCGTGGCGATGAGGATCTTCTTTTCATCGCTTGACTTGAAGAGGCCTACCCTCCTTGCCTTCTCATCCCCGGAGAGCTCACCCGTGAGCCATACCGCTTGTTTCCCGAAGTGCTGAGCTATCTTCTTTGCCATCCTTGCAAAGGACGTGAAGACAACTACCTTGGAGTCGTGCTCCTCGAGGATGGTCTCGAGCTCCTCCAGCTTAGGAACCTTGGAAATCTTTTGGAGATACGTTCCAAACTCCTGAGCTATCAGCTGGGCTGTGGGGGAGCCGGACTCCAGAAGAAGGGAGGGGTCGTCAGCCACTACACGGAGGAGTTGTAGAGTGGCGAGCTCCTCCACTCCCTTCTTGTCGCTTGCAAGTTCTACGATGCGAGACTCTATGAGCTTCTGGATATCGCTTGCGGGTATCTCCCTCTCGTATTCCACGAGCTCTGGCATGTCTTTAACGTCCGATTTCTTCCTGCGGATGTAGAAGGGTTCCACTCTGTAGAGGAACTTCCTGAGGTTCTTATAGCCCACAACCTTGTGTACGTAGTAGGGTCTGTACGGAACCCTTATGCGTATTACCTTGCAGTGGTTTTCTTCAAACTCTTCTTTGGACATGAACTCTTGCCCTTTGAGGAGATGTCCTATAGCCCAGAACTCCCCGAGGTGGTTCTCTATAGGAGTCCCTGTCATGGCGAGCTTGTAGGGCGTCCTTGCGAGGAGCCGTTTCATGATCTTGAAGGTTTTTGAAGTAGGAGACTTGACCCTTGAGGCTTCATCAAGGGCCACGGCGAAGGGCTCGTCTGCTATCTGGGCAAGGAACTCCTGAACGTCCTTTCTGAGGAGAAGCTCGTAGTTGAGTATGAGGACAGGGTATCTGGAGTGGAAGAAGAGTTTGCGAAAACGTTTTCGCTGCTTGGGATCTCCCTCGAGGACGAGGGCGGTCTCTCCTACCCACTTGTGGAACTCCTGTTGCCACTGCCTCTTGATGGAGGCGGGACAGAAAACAAGCCCGTATTTGACGAGTCCTTTGTAGAGGAGATAGTCAAGGTAGATGATGCCTGTGAAGGTTTTCCCGACCCCCGGTTCATCCCCGAGGAGGAAGGACCTTTCCTGAATGGCAAGCCCTGCCCCCACGATCTGATGCTCAAAGGCTTTAGGGTATAGCTCCTTGAGTTCTCTGTATAGCTCGGGAGAGACCTCCTTAGGGGTAGGTTTGACTATCTCAAAGCCGAGCTGCTGGAGGAACCTGAGCGTCCCGTTGGTAAGGTCCTTCACCCAAGCTCTCTTTTCCGGGTCCCATTTGAAGTTGTAAGCCTTAAGGTAGTCCTTCACATCGTAGCACTCAAAGGCATAGACAGTGGAGCCTCTTACCTCCGCTATCATCTGTTCACCACCTTCAGAGCATCCATGACAAAGCTACATGCTCGCAGAACAGCTTTGAGCGTGGCTATCTTTTCGTGGTATTCCCTTATCCCTTCATCCTCCGCTATGAGTTTCAGCTCCTGCTTGTCCAGTGCCTGACGGCTTTCAAAGTCGAGGTGCTGGAGTTTAAGTGTCAGATATTCCTGTTCCCACTTGCGTAGCCCTTTCAAGGTCTCCACGTATATTCTGGCAATGGCCTGAGCATCTTCTCCCTCTAAGGCAATCAGAATCTCAGTGAACAAATCCTTATCCATACCGAACCACCTCCTTTTTTCTGATCTTCAGAACGCTGAAGATTTCTAAAGCGGTGTCTGCGAGCTCTTCCTCGGAGGCTTCCCTGATAGTCTGGTATATCCATTCAAGGAGCTCCTCAGCAGGCTTGGTGGCTATCTTTTTCCTTCTGCGCCGTTTATCATATTTCTTCAGCCAGTATCTGGTGAGGGCGGGGCTCTTGAATACGATTTCCGGGTTCCCGCCCTCCTTTCTTATGAGCTCCCTTATCTCATCCCACAGAACAGTGCCCATTTTTATCCCTCCTCGTCAGGGTTTTTCTGATGATGAAGGCGTCCT
>WGFS01000085.1 GCA_015492115.1 Aquificaceae bacterium | reverse complement strand
TGGATTGAGGAGCTTTGAGCAGTCCTTCATGAGCTTGGGTTTGACCTTCTTGAAGTATACGTCCCTCTGGGAGCAGACCCTGTAGCAGGTTCTCACTATGAAGGCTCTCTGGTCTGGGCTCAGTCCAGTCTCTTCCAGCATAACCGAGACCTTCTTCGCGTGGAACTCACAGCTCGTCCCTGGATTTGCACACCTGTCGTATATCGCTATCGCGTCCATGCACCTCTCGTACTCCCCGTAGTCAACCCTCTCAAAATCCTTCTTCTTTGCGCAGGAGAGGAGCAGGAAGGGAAGGAGGACGAATATCACATAACCCATCGCTAACATTTTACCTATATTCTGTAGAGGGGCGGGATGGAGCTCAGGGTAAACGGAAGGCTCTACCAGATAGAGTTAGATCCAGAAACCCCACTCCTCTGGGTTCTTAGAGAACGCCTCAGACTTACGGGGACTAAGTTCGGATGCCTTAAGGCCCTCTGCGGGAGCTGCACCGTCCTCGTGGACGGGGAGCCTGTCCGTTCATGCGTGACCCCCGTCGCGAGCGTTGTCGGGAAGAGCATAATCACCGTTGAGGGGATACCAAGGGACCATCCGGTAAAGAGAGCCTGGAAGGAGGTGGGAGTTCCTCAGTGCGGATACTGCCAGAGCGGTCAGGTAATTCAGGCTTACGCTTTACTGAGAAAGAACCCAAAACCCACGAGGGAGGAGATAGTAAGGTCCATGAACGGGAACCTCTGCAGGTGCGGAACCTACCCGAGGATAATCAGGGCGATAATGAGAGCCTCGGAGATGATGGGATGATAACGAGGAGGGATTTCTTCAAGCTCGGAGGTCTCAGCCTCGTTGTTGTAGCGACCCCGAAGGGCTTTGATGTGGTGAAGGCGAGCGAGCTCAAGAGACACTCCCCTCGGCTCTGGATAAACCTATCGGAGGACAACTACCTGACGGTCTTCGTGAACAAGTCGGAGATGGGTCAGGGAGTCTACACGGGTATAGCCCAGCTCGTCGCCGAGGAGCTTGACTTCCCATGGGACAGGGTGAGGGCGAGACCAGCCCCCGCGGGGAAGGCTTACATAGACCCCTACGTGGGCTCCCAGCTCACGGGAGGGAGCACGAGCATAAGGCACATGTACGAGATAATGCGCTCCGCGGGTTCGGCGATGAGGGAGATGCTCTTAGAAACCGCTTCCAAACTCTGGAAAGTTCCAAAAAGCAGGCTGAAAGCCGAACTCGGCTACGTGGTGGACACGAAAACCGGCAGGAGAGTCCCCTACGGTAAGCTTGCGAGCACAGCCATGAAGCTCCCCGTTCCCCTCTACCCAAAGCTCAAAGACCCGGAAGAGTTCAGGTACATAGGGAAGTCTCTGCCGAGGATAGACCTTGAGGATAAGGTGAACGGCTCTGCGAGGTTCGGACTTGACCACTTCTTTGAGAACCAGATATACGCTGTAATAGAGAGATCGCCCTTCGGCGGTAGGGTGGTATCTTACGACGCCTCAGAGACCAAGAGGGTAAAGGGTATAACCCACGTCTTCAGGGTAGGAAAGGGGGTCGCTGTTTGCGGTGAGAGCCCGGAAGCTGTCCTTGAGGGTAAGAAGAGGCTGAAGGTGAAGTACAGCAGGAGCTCCGTCGGGAGCACAGAGGACCTTAAAAAACACTACCTTGATCTGTTGAAGAGAAGAGGTCTCGTTGCGAGGAGTGACGGGGACCCGAGGGAAGCCTACGAGAGTTCTGCAAAGAAGGTAGAGGAGACCTACCTCCTGCCCTACCTCTACCACGCCTGTATGGAGCCGATGGCCTGCACAGTCAAGCTCGGCAAAGATGGGTGTACCATCTACGCCCCCACCCAGAGCCAGACCTCCGTCCTCAGACACGCGAGGCGGATAACGGGGCTTCCAGAGAGCAGGATAAGGGTTGTAACCACCTACCTCGGTGGGGGGTTCGGGAGGAAGTCCAACTCAGAGTTCGTTGCTGAGGCTCTCAAGATAGCCAAGAAGACTGGAAGACCCGTGAAGCTCTTCTACACGAGGGAGGACGACGTCCAGTCGGGCTGGTTCAGACCTATGTGCTCAGCCCTGCTAAGAGGCTCTGTGAATGAAAAGGGGATACCGAACTCCCTCTACTTCAAGATAGCTGTTCCAGCGGTCTTTGAGTGGGCTGTCGGCAAGGAGAGGAGGGGAGTGGACAGCGCTGCGGTCTCCGGTGTTGCCAACACCTTCTACGAGATACCCAACGTACACGTGGAGTTCGTAAAGTCAAAAGTCAAAATCCCCGTGTGGTTCTGGCGCTCGGTGGGGCACACCCATAACGCCTACATAATGGAGACCTTCATAGACAGGCTCGCTCACCTCGGTGGCAGAGACCCCGTGGAACTCCGGCTCTCCCTCCTTGAAACGAACCCGAGAGCTCAGGGTATTGTGGAGAAGGTGGCGGAGGCTTCAGGCTGGCACAGGGGACCGAAGGAGGGACAGGCTCTCGGGCTCGCCTACCACTACTCCTTCGGAACGCACGTTGCCCAGGTTGCAGAGGCCTCCCTCATAGATGGAAGGGTCAGAGTCCACAGGGTCGTGTGCGCGATAGACCTCGGACCCCTCGTGGTGAACCCGGACCTTGTAGTCCAGCAGATGGAGAGTGGAATAATCATGGGACTGAGCGCCTTCCTGTACGAAGGTGTGAGGTTCAAGGACGGCTTTGCGGTGAACAACAACTACGACACCTATCCTATACTGAAGATGGAGGAGACTCCCGATATAGAGGTCCACATAGTCCGCTCGGAGGGATCTATGGGGGGAATAGGAGAGCCTGGACTCCCACCGATAGCTCCCGCTGTTGCCAACGCCCTCTTCAGGATTACGGGGAAGCTGATCACTGAGCTCCCTTTCTATGGGTTATAATCTTTCTCCCGTGAGCCCCGAAGAACAGCTCAAACTCCTCA
>WGFS01000084.1 GCA_015492115.1 Aquificaceae bacterium | reverse complement strand
TTCTGATCTCAAAGATAGAGAGCGAAGAGGAGTTCAAAAAAGTATTTACCTACGGAGACCTCTTTGAGGGCAACTACTTGGGCTCGGTCTCAATAATAAAGGAGTTTGAGATAGCCCCCTTCTTGAAGAGCACCCTGATGAGGATGATAGCAGCCCTGAACACCGTACAGAGTATAAAGGAGTTCGCCAACATAATAGCGAGCGATGTGGGAATGTCAGCGAAGCTTCTCAGGTTCGTGAACTCAGCCTACTTTGCGAGAAGGAAGGAGATCAAGGATCTGGTTCAGGCGTGTGCCTACCTGGGGATGGACAACCTCAAGAAGTTCACCCTTCTGGTCGCAACCAACGACTACGTGTCCGTGGAGAACCCCTACCTCTGGAAGAAGTCCCTCATAAGGGCGATAATAGCGGAGGAGATAATGAGAAGGATAAGACCGGAACTGGCAAACGAGGCATACCTGGCAGGGCTCTTTTCTCTGATAGACAGGATACTGGGTGTTGACAAGATAGAGTTCCTCAGGGAGGTCAACATAGACCAGGAGATCATAGACGCTTACACGGGGGCAAACAAGCCTTTGAGCCTTGCCCTTCAGGAGGCGAGCATACTTGAGGAAGCCCTTGAGCTCGGCGGGGAAAAGCTTGACCACATGGTGGAGAAGTTTGCGGACAAGCTCAGGATGGAGCCCTATGAGTTGAAGAACCTCCTCTTTCAGGCGCAGTCACAGGCGGAGGAGATACTGAGAATCTAACCCTGTCCCGATTCCTTCTCGTAGGGCCAGGAGATTATACCGCCTGCGAGGTTGTAGGCGTCGTATCCCATGTGTCTGAGAAAGTAAGTGGCGAAGGCACTCCTCTCTCCGCTCCTGCAGTAAACGATGTACTTCTTATCCTTTGGCAGTTCCGAGTGCTTGTATCTGAGATCGTCCAGAGGTATGAACATGGAGTTGGGTATTCTGAGCTGAAAGTGCTCCGGTGGTGTCCTGACGTCTAAGAGGACGACCTTATCACCTTCTTCTTCAAGTATCTTCTTAGCCTCCTCAGGGGTTACTTCCGGTACATTGAACATCCTCTTCCTCCATAGACCTTTTCAGAGAAACTATTCTGTTTTCGGAATCAACGTAAACGAGACGGGGGCTGTAGTACTCAAGCTCGTTCTCGTTGTACTCAGCGTAGGAGGCTATTATTATAAGGTCTCCCTTTGCACCGAGTCTCGCAGCGGCACCGTTCAGCCTGACCATACCCGAGTACCTGGGGGCAGGTATAACGTAGGTGGTGAACCTGTCCCCTGTATTTATGTTGTAAACGTCTATCTTCTCAAAGGGAAGAAGGTCTGCCGCCTCCATCAGCTCAACGTCTAAGGAGAGACTACCCTCATAATGGAGCTCCGCTCCTGTGACCGTGAGCCTGTGGATCTTTGACTTGAGCATCTGTCTTCTCAACCCGACCACCTCCGAGAGATAATAATATACGAAATTCCTTATAAATTTCTACTCCCAAAGCTTCCTTGAAAAGCTCGCCCTCAACCCTTTGGGAATCTCAACACTCTCTCCGAAGAGCTCCTTCAGCTGGAGGGCGTTCAGGGCACCCTTACCACGGTAGTGGTTGTTGAAGAAAACGTAGGTGTCCTTGCCACGGTGGAGCCTCTCTATCTTCTCCTTGAGTTCTTTCAGCTCAGCTTCGGAGTACAGGTAATCGTATCTCTCGTAGGACTCCTCACCCTTGAACCACTTCTCCTCGTTCCTACCGTGAAGACGAACGTAGTTTATGCTTCCCACAGACCTCCATGGTCCAACCAGCAGACCTTTAACCTTTGGAGCGTCTATGTTTGCTAAAGAGAAACCCATGCCTTCAAGCTCATCAAAGAGTTCAGCCCTCCCAAAACTCCTGCTCCTGAGTTCAACGACCTTCTCGTAACCCGCAAAGTCCTCCGAAAGCTTTGCAAGGTAATCCATACTCTCGGGAGAGTAGCCAAAGCTCTGGGGGAACTGGAAGAGGAGGGCTATAAAGCGTGGACTGTCCACAACAGGTTCTATACCGTTCATAAACCTTTTCAGGTCTTCCTTTGAGTAATCCCTCTCATGGGTGAAGACCCTGTTGGCTTTGATGGAGAACCTCACTCTCTTGGTCTTCTTCAAAAATCCCTCTACGGTGTGGGGATGGGGCATGGAATAAAAGGTATAGTTGAGCTCAAGAACGTCAAAGAACCTCTCGTAGTAGGTTATGAAGAGGGACTGGTCAAGGGAGGGGGGATAGAAGGTTCCCCTCCAGTCTTTGTAAGAGAAGCCACTGCACCCTACGTATATGTTCCTCTTCACGGAACGAATTTGGACTTGAAGGTATCAAGAG
>WGFS01000083.1 GCA_015492115.1 Aquificaceae bacterium | reverse complement strand
GGAAGAGGGGCAGGGTAACCCAGATTAAGGAGGACAAGGCTTACGTTAACCTTGAGGGCATGAAGGTGTGGGTGAACGTGGACGCCCTCACAAAGGTAAAGGAGAAACCCTTTCCTAAGAAGGAAGTCCCCACCCCGAAGGGGTCTATATCAAAGACAGAGATAAACCTCATAGGGATGGATGCCAACACCGCTCTGATAGAGCTTGAAAAGTTCCTTGAGGAGGCTCACTCCGCAGGGCACAAGACGGTAAAGGTGATCCACGGGATAGGGAAGGGGGTTCTGAAGAAGGTAGTTCACGAGTTCCTCTCCAAGTCGGAAAGGGTCAGGTTTTACAGGGAAGCCTATCCGAGGGAGGGAGGAGCCGGGGTGACAGTGGTCTACCTTGACGTGGGGGAGTAGTATTATAAGACCATGGCTATGGCTATAGAGGTTATACCTGTGGGTCCCCTCGCGGTGAACTGCTCGGTGGTTGCGGACGACAGCACAGGAAAGGCTGTTATAGTGGACCCGGGAGCGGACGCTGAGAGGATTATTGAGGTGGCAAAGGAGTTTGAGGTAGTCGGGATCGTCAACACCCACGGACATATAGACCACGTCGGTCAGGTAAAGACTGTAAAGGATTACTTCAACGTTCCCTTTTACCTGCACCCGGAGGACGTTTATCTCATAAGGGACGAGATATGGACGGGCTTTTCCAAGTACATAAGCGCAGAGCCCTGCCCCGAACCTGACGAGTTTCTGAGAGAGGGAATGGAGATAGAGGTCGGGGAGCTGAGGATGAAGGTTCTCCACACGCCGGGACACACGCCCGGACTTTGCTGTTTTTACATAGAGGATGAGAACGTCCTGATAGCGGGAGACCTCCTCTTCAGGGGGAGCATAGGGAGGACAGACCTTCCGGGAGGAGACCCTGATAAGATGAGGAGATCCTTAGAGAGGGTGTTCACGGAGCTTCCCGACGAGACCCTCGTTATATGCGGGCACTACGAGGAGACCACCATAGGACACGAAAGGAGGTTCAACCCCTACCTTCACGGAGGAAGCCTGTGAGCGAGGTGGTCGTTGAGGTAGATAACCTCCACAAGGAGATAGAGGGGAGGAAGATACTGAAGGGTGTCTCCTTTGAGGTAAGGGAGAGGGAGATATTTTCAATAATAGGGGGTAGCGGTAGCGGAAAGACCTCCATAACCAAGCACATCATAGGTCTCTGGAAGCCAACCTCCGGGAGAGTGCTCGTCTTCGGGAAGGACGTCTCAAGACTCTCCCTTCAGGAACTGGACGAGCTGAGGAGCGACATAGGTTACGTCTTTCAGGAAGGTGCCCTCTTTGACAGCCTGAAGGTCTGGGAGAACGTGGGTTTTTACTTCTTAGAGCATACCAATATGGGAAGGAAGGAGATAAGGGAGCTCGCCCTTGAGAAACTCAGACTCGTTGACCTTGACGAGGACGTTATGGATCTGATGCCCTCGGAGCTATCGGGTGGTATGAGGAAGAGGGTTTCCATAGCGAGGGCGATAGCGACAGACCCGAAGCTCATAATCTACGACGAACCCACCTCCGGGCTTGACCCAATAACGAGCAGGGTTATAGACAGGCTCGTCCTTCAGCTCAGGGAGAGGACGGGCACAACCGCCATAGTGGTGACCCACGATATGATCTCAGCCTTCACCATATCGGACAGGCTCCTCGTTCTCAGAAAGGGAGAGGTGGTCGCCATGGGTGAGCCGGAGGAGGTCCTTAACTCTCCAGACCCCTTCATACAGGAGTTCATCGGGGATATGAAGGACTGCTTAGCCAAGCAGGGCAGGACTCCTTAGGAGGCTCCTCCTTATCACGGGGTAATCGTTCTTAACTCCTTTTGACAGGAGGAACTGGAAGAGGTGATTGCTCGCTGTGTAAAAGGATACCCCAGCGGAGACCAGATAGAGATCCCACATCCTCACGAACTCTTCCCCGTACATGTCCCTCACCTGCTCAACCCTGTCCCAGAAGCGTGCCCTCCACTCTTTTAGAGTTCTGTAGTAGTGAAGCCTCCAGTCGTCTATATCTATTAGACAGAAATCAAGCCCCTCAAAGGCACAGAGAATCTCCGGAATTCCGGGCAGGTAGCCACCGGGAAAGATGTACTTCCTTATCCACCTGCTCTGGACACTCGGATGAACCTTCCCTATGGTGTGGAGGAGAAAGAGCCCTCCCTCTTCCATGACCCTGTTTACCGTCTTGAAGAAAGCCCTGTAGTGTTCCCTTCCGACGTGCTCAAACATACCCACAGAAACAACCTTGTTGAACTTCTTACCCAGCTTTGGCAGGTCGGCGTAATGCATCAGATATACGCTTACCCTGTCCTTCAGACCTCTTCTCTCTATCTCCTTCCTGACGTGCTCGTACTGATTCTCCGATAGGGTAATTCCCACACACTCCACACCGTAGTTTTCAGCGGACTCAAGGATAATTGAGCCCCAGCCACAGCCTATATCAAGGAGCCTGTCTCCCTCCTGAAGCTGAAGCTTCTCGTAGATTATCCTTCTTTTCTCCCTCTGGGCTTCCTCAAGACTCATATCCGGAGAGCTGAAGTAGGCGCAGGAGTAAGTCATGGACTCATCAAGCCATAGTCTGTAGAAGTCGTTGCCCAGGTCGTAGTGCCTCCTGACGTTCTCCTTCTCCTTGAGCTTGTTTACAAAGCTGAGAGTGTTGACCACCTTGAAGAAGAGAACCGAAAATCCCCTGCTACCCTCAAGTTTGTTTATGTACCTGTTGCCCGCTATCAGAACCCGCTCAAGATCCCCCTCAACCTCTATATCACCTCTCATGTAGGACTCCCCAAAGCCCATCTCAGGGTCTCTGAGAACAGCCTTCAGGGCATCCCAGCTCTTGAAGACGACCCTGTGATCCGCATCTCCTTCCGGTATCTCCCTCCCGTCTGGAAGGCGCACACCTATCCTCTCATCGCTCAAAGTGTTTATATCGTTCAGTATCTCCTCAAGGACCTTTTCCCTCATGACTCCCTTACCTCCTCCTGAGTTAATTATTAATTTAGTCTCATTTCACCCTCCGCACCTAATTACTTCAGCGACAAAGGGTATCACCCCATCTCCGAACATTCCCAGCTTCTCAGCTGCCGCCCTTGAGAGGTCAAGTTGTCTTCCCCTCACAAAGGGACCTCTGTCAAGAACCTTTACCTTCACGGTTTTTCCGTTCTTCAGGTTCTTAACAAGGAGGATGGTTCCGAGAGGCAGTGTCCTGTGGGCTGCGATGTAGTCGTGCATATTGAAGCGTGCACCGGAAGCTGTTTTTCTGCCGTGGAACTTTGGTCCGTACCAGGACGCATACCCCCTTATGTACTTCGGACACCTCTTTACATTGTTCTCACCGCACCTGAGAACCCTTACCCTCGCCCTGAAGGAGCTTCCTTTGCTCATGAAGTGCCTGTATTTCGCAGGGATACAGAGCCCCCTGACGCTTGCGTTCTTCCTGACCGAAATTGTAAGGCTCCTGCCGGTATCGAGGCTCACCACCCTTATCTTGCTGAGGTGCTGTATCCTGTCCGAGTAGGCGTACCTTGTGGGGCAGTATCTGACGGTCATTGTGATCTCTCTCGGGCAGGGTGCTTTTAGCCCTTCGTACTCGTATCTTACCCTCCCCGTAGGTGGTGCGCAGGATGCCATCATCAGAGCTAAGAGAAAGAGAGCCTTGAGCCTCATGGGATAAGTATATTATCGGACGGGAACTTCAGAATTTTCCCGCAAAGAAGTCCGCAACGGTTGAAGCAGCTATGGCGTCCGGCTTCAGGACGGGTTTCAGCCCCTGGGCTAGAACGTACCCAACCGCTTCCTTCACGATCATGCTTGAACGGTGGTCTGGATTTGGGTTTATATCAAGGTGAACCTCAAAGGGTCTCTCCCCGACCACGTCCGCTATCATGAGGGCTGTGTAAACAGCCCTGTTCACCTCCTCCATGAGCCTCTGCCTTATAGAGCTTATTCTCTTTACCTTATCAACCTGCCAGAAGATCTTGGCACCGTGATTTGAGTTTATGTGAACGACCACAACCGTAACGAATACGGTTCTGCTCCTGAACTGTCGGGAGTCACAGCCAACGTATATGGCGCTGTCCTCGGAGGAGTTCTTTATGAACTCCCTTACCTCCTCTATATCCTTGAAGAGAGGCATTTTACCCCTTGGGGTTGAAGTCCACGTCCTTGTACCAGCTGGGGCGGAAGGCTATCCAGTACTTCATATTCTCTGGACTGCGTGCGTAGCAGACCTCGCAGAGAAGACCCTTTGGAGTGAGCTTTGAGTTGTCATCACAGCACTCTGAGAGGTTCCAGAACTCGTAGTTGTCGTGGAAGACAAGCTTTCCGCACTCTATACACTCGTAAAGCTTACAACCTTTCTCCTCAAGGAATCTCTCAAGCTCCATGTCCTCCGGCATCTCTGAGATCTCAAAGACGTTCTTCAAAAACTCCCTCTGCCTATCAGACAGCTCAGATATCAGCATGATCTAATTATAAGACCGAAGGGATTTCAGTCAAAAGGCAGGCTCCGGAGTTCACGAGCAGGACCCGTAACCGATCTGAATACTGAAGCCATCCCTCCCTTGGCTTATAATGTAAAATACCTAATTTCCCAGGAGGAGTGTAATTGGCTAAGGTTAAGGGGCTCAGATGCAGGGAATGCGGAAGGGATTACCCGGTGGAGCCTATCCACGTATGTGAGTTCTGCTTTGGACCTCTGGAGGTCGTTTACGACTACGAGGAGATAAGGAATAACGTGTCCAGGGAGAAGATAGAGAACGGTCCCAAGAGCCTCTGGAGGTACGTTGACCTCCTCCCCGTTGAGAATCCCACGGTAGGACTGACAGCTGGTTTCACACCCCTCAAGAAGGCTGAGAAGCTCGGTGAAGCCCTTGGGCTGAGGAACCTTTATATAAAGGACGACTCGGTGAACCACCCAACGCTCTCCTTTAAAGACAGAGTGGTCTCCGTCGCCATATCTAAAGCTAAGGAGTTTGGCTTTGACACCGCCGCCTGCGCTTCCACGGGGAACCTCGCCAACTCCGTTGCTGCCCACTGCGCCCAGGCGGGACTGAACTGTTACGTCTTCATTCCCGCAAACCTTGAGACCCAGAAGATATACGGGAGTCTCGTCTTCAACCCCACGGTTGTAGCGGTTGAGGGAACCTACGACGACGTGAACAGGCTCTGCTCTGAGATAGCGAACGACCAGGGCTGGGCATTCGTGAACATAAACATAAGACCTTACTACGCGGAAGGCTCCAAGACCCTCGCTTACGAGGTGGTGGAACAGCTCGGCTGGAGGGCACCGGACGCTGTCGTAGCTCCCGCAGCCTCAGGCTCACTGTATACGAAGATATGGAAAGGTCTTAAAGAGCTGAAGGAGGTAGGTCTCATAGACTCTGTAAACACGAGGATGTACGGCGCCCAGGCGGAGGGGTGCTCTCCTATAGCTCAGGCGTGGAAGGAAGGAAGGGACTTCATAAAACCCGTCAGACCCAATACGATAGCCAAGTCCATAGCGATAGGTAACCCTGCGGACGGCATATACGCCCTCCAGACTACAAAGGAGAGCGGTGGAGACTGGGAGACAGCGACGGATGAGGAGATCATTGAGGGTATGAAGCTCCTCGCAGAGACCGAGGGGATATTCACCGAGACCGCTGGTGGGACTACGATCGCAGTCCTCAAGAAGCTCGCCCATAGGGGCGCCTTTGACCCCGATGAGGTGGTGGTCGCATACATAACGGGGAACGGGTACAAGACCCTTGAAGTTCTGGACGGGCATCTCTCGGAGCCCGTGAGGATACAGGCTACACTCAAGGACTTCAGGGAGAAGGTTCTCGCAAGAGTTTAGGAGGTGAGAAGATGGCTGTTACAGTTAGGGTTCCCACACCTTTGAGGAGGCTCACCGACGGACAGGGTGAGGTTGAGGTTAAGGCAAAGACCGTCAGGGAGGCGATAGAGAAGCTTGAGGAGCAGTATCCGGGTTTTAAGGAGAGGCTCTTGGACGAGAACGGGGAGCTGAGGAGGTTCGTGAACCTCTACCTGAATGACGAGGACATAAGGTTCCTGAAGGGTGCGGATACGGAGCTCAAGGACGGGGACGTCCTCTCCATAGTTCCGGCGATTGCGGGAGGAAGATAGAGCTTACTTCTTAGGGTGCTCCGGTTACTTCTACTGGGGCTGGAAGGGAAGGTTCTACCCCAAGGAGTTAAAGCCAAAAGACTGGCTCTCCTACTACGCCAAGTTCTTCAACACCGTTGAGATAAACTCAACCTTCTACAACTTCCCAAAAAAGGAGAATCTGAGGAGGTTCTACAGAGGAACTCCAGAAGGGTTCGTTGTGTCGGTAAAGGCAAACAGACTTATAACCCACATGAAGAAGTTCAGGGGAACGGAGGAGCTCGTTGAGGAATTCTACTCCGTTGTCCGAGAAGCCCTCGGAGAAAAGCTCGGCTGTGTCCTCTTCCAGCTCCCGCCTTCCTTCAGATACTCGGAGGAGAACCTTGAGAGGGTGTTGGGTCAGCTTGATACGACCTTCAAAAACGTGGTTGAGTTCAGGCATGAGAGCTGGTGGAGGGATGAGGTTTACGAGGAACTCAGAAAGAGGGAAGTAGCCTTCTGCTCCGTTAGCTCGCCAAAGCTCCCAGAGGAGCTCGTTCAGACTACAGACTTTGTTTATGTGAGGTTTCACGGAAAGGAGGGATGGTACAGGTACAACTACTCTGAAGAGGAGCTAAAGGTGTGGGCTGAGAGGATAAAGAGCACTCCTTCCAGAGAAGTTTACGCTTACTTCAACAACGACTACAACGCCTACGCACCTTTCAACTGCATGAAATTAATGGAGTTTCTCGGCATCAAGCCATACCGGGAGGAACCCTGAAGGGTATGTTGGCAAGGGGGTTCTCCTCTTCCTCCTGGGGGAAAACCGCATAGACACCGAAGCAGTACTTCCCTATCTCAACGACCCTTCCCACCCGGACACCCGAGTCGTCAAGTATCAGACCAACCTCCCACTCCGAAAGAACCTCCTCCGGAGGTGGACCCTTGTCCCTCTCCTCCTTCTTCCAGTCTATAACAGCGAGGTAGGCAAAGGGCTTTGCGACCCTCTTTAACTCTTCAACGAAACTTTTAGGGTTCTCAAGCTCATGGAAGGTGAAAGCCATGAAGACAAAGTCAACCGAGTTGTCGGGAAGGGGGATGCTGTTCTCCTCGGACTTCAGAACCTCAACGTTCTTGAGCCCTTCCCTCTCAACCTTCTCCCTCGCCCTCTTTATCATCTCCTCCTGAACGTCCACAGCGTAGACCTTTCCCCTCTCACCCACGAGCTTGGAGAGGTAGGGAAGGTAGAAGCCCGGTCCCGTTCCCACGTCCAGAACGACCATACCCTCCCTTATACCGAACTCCTTGAGAACCTTCTCAGGGTCAAAGAGCTCAAGGCGTGATGGGTCCTCAAGCCTGTGAACGTTTTCCGGGTTGAACTTGTGTGCCATTCAAAACCTCCTGAGATAGGAGGATAGCACGTAAGCGGTCAGGCTTCTCTGACCTCAACCATAATATCGCCGTAAGGCTCCTCCTGATAGAGCTCTATCTTTCCCTCGTAGTAAAGGTACATGAGAGCCATGAACTGGGGAACGAAGTTCACCCTGTCTAAGAAGGTGAAGAACTCTATCCTCTTCCCCACATCCATGTTCTTGAAGAACTCCCACATCTCCTTTAAGACATCCTCAAATCTGGACACGTGGAGGGGTATCACCTTACCCCTCCTCCTTCTCCTCCTCTTCCCGTTTGAACTCCTCTTAAAGATCTTCCTTGCCTTCTCTAAGTTGTCGGTGAGGTTCTCCTCAACCTCTTTGCTTTCCTCCTCAAACATCTCAACTATCTCTTCAAGGGTGTAGTCCCTCCTCTGCCTCGGCTTCCTCTCAGGCTTCGGGAATATGACCTCCACCTTCTTCCTGAGGAGGAAGGACGCTGCAACCACAGCCCTTGCGGGGACTCTGAGGTCAAGGGTCTCTCGCTTCCTGAGCTCTTCAATGTAGAGGTTTGCAAGCTCAACTATGTCCACCTTCCAGGGGTCAAGCTTCCCCTCCTCTATCATCGGCACAACGAGGGCGAAGGGGTGGTCTTCCTCAAAGACAAAACTCGTCATTCCTCACCTCCACCTTCTTATTCGGTTCTCTGGGCATACTTTACAGCCCTCAACTCCATGACCGCCTCCTCCGGGGCAACACTCACAATTATGTTCTCAGTCTCAAGCTCAAACCCACCGAATACGGAAACCCTCGGGAGGATCCGCAGGTAGTAGTGGTAGTCCATGTCCCAGGGCGGTGCGGACTGAACCGTCAGATTGTAGGGGAGCTTCTCTCCGAGGAAGCTCTTGAGAAGGGCGACAGTATCCTTCAGGGTTTGCGCAAGCTCCTCAAACCTGTTCTCAAATATGAGGGAACTGACCTTATCCTTGGGTGCTATCCAGACCTCGTAAGGGGTCACAGGGGCATAGGACATCAGCACGACAAAGTTCTTGGACACGGAAAGCACCCTCTCCTGAAGCTCAAGCTCCTTCTTCAGGAAATCTCCTAAGACGTCCCTGTTCTCCCTCTCGTACTTCTCCTTCTCCTTTAAAAATCTTCTGGGGTAGAAGGGTGTCGCAAGAACCTGAGAGTGAGGATGGGGTATGGACGCACCGGCGCTCCTGCCTCTGTTCCTGAAGACAGCCACGTACTTTATGCCATCCTGATTGTAGTAATGAACGAGCCTTTCCTTGTAAGTCCAGAGGAGTTTATCCAGGTGCTCAATGGTGTCAAGGTCGTCATCGTGTTTGGGGGAATCCACGATCACGTCGTGCATGTGGGGTATGGCGGGAAACTTGTTGGGTATTACCCTCACGAGCCAGCCAGACTTACCCTTAACAACGAAGAGCTCCCTCGGTGTCAGAGCCTCGTTGCCTGCGCAGAAGGGACACTGCACGGGCTCCTCCTCAACTACCTCCTTCAGTATGTGGGGTCTCCTGCTCCTGACCGAGGCGATTATTCTCCTGTCGTCAGTCAGAGGGTCTTCCCTTATAAAAAAGCTCATGGCTATATTCTATATTCGGAACAAGAGCCAGTAAAATACAGGGGCTGAGAAGACAACGGCGTCAAACCTGTCAACGAACCCGCCGTGCCCACCGAGGACGCTGGAGAAGTCCTTTACACCGAGCTGGCGCTTTACAAAGCTCTTGAAATAATCCCCACTTACAGCCACGCTGAGGAATATAAAGCCCACGAGCAAGGACTTAAGTACCGGGAGACCCGAAAGGAGAACGAAGTCCAGAAGTCCTGCCAGCACACCTCCGAGGAAGCCCTCAAACGTCTTTTTAGGCGAAAGCTTTGGAAGGAGGGGTGTCTTCCCGAAATTCTTACCCACGTAGTAGGCAAAGACATCGTTAGCCCATATACTCAGGAGGAAGACAAGGATGATGTAAAAGCCCTCCTCCCTCAGCCTCACCAGGTATGAGGGGAAGAAACCCGTGTAGAAGAGGATAAAGAGAGTCTTCAGGAAGGCGTCAAGGTCCCAGGTTCTGTAACCGTAAGCGAGGGACATAATGCCCGTATAGACTCCACCGAGGGCAGGGTCTATATAGAAGGCTACCGGAGCAAAGAAGCTCGCAGGATATAGCTCGTCAACTTTAAGGGCTGTTGAGAGCTCCCTTCCCATGAGGAGTGAGAGGAGGGCGACGACGAGGATGAAGAGTGGGAGTGGGAGTGCAACGGCAATCAGGGTCAGGACACCTATCAGTGCCCCGTAAAACTCCCTACTCATCCAGGACTCTTCCGAACTTCCTCTTCCTTCCCGAGTAATCTTCTATAGCTCTGTAAAGTTCCTCCGAGCTGAAATCCGGCCAGCAGACATCAGTAAAGTAGAGCTCCGTGTAGGCGAGGTTCCACAGGAGGAAGTTTGATATCCTCTTCTCGCCCGCGGTCCTTATGAGGAGGTCAGGGTCGGGTATATCTCCCAGGTCAAGGAAGTAGGAGAAGGTTTCCTCGTCAACATGGTCAAACTCAAGCCTTATGAGCTTGTTCACAGCCCTGAGTATGTCGTCCCTTCCTCCGTAGTCTATTGCCAGGACAACGGTTATCCTGTAGTTCTCAGCTGTTTCACGTTCAAGCTCTTCCATCATGCGCCTGAGATCCTTACCTACTCTGTCCCTCCTGCCTATGAACTTCAGTCTCACACCGAGCCTTATGAGCTCCTCCTTCTTCTCCTTCAGATAATTCCTCATGAGATCAAAGAGGAGCTCAACCTCCTCCCTGGGTCTATTCCAGTTTTCCGTTGAGAAGGCGAACAGGGTGAGGTACTCAACGCCCAGATCTATACAGGTTCTGGTTATCTCCTCCGCAACCTCTGCACCCCTGTAGTGTCCCATTATACGGGGCATACCCTGATTTTTAGCCCAGCGCCCGTTGCCGTCCATTATTATCGCTATGTGTCTGGGGACATTCATCAACCTACTCTCCTAAGAGGACTTTCTGTTCCCTCGCCCTGACAGCCGCGTCGGACGTGGGGAAACGCTCTATCAGGATAGAATAGTACCTGTTAGCCTCTGCCACGTTACCCCTATCTATGTTTATCCTCATCAGCTGAAAGTAAGCGTCAGGAAGCTTGTTGCAGTCAGGGAGCCTGCCCTTCTCACACTTCTCAACAAGGCTCTTGTATATCTCCTCAGCCCTCTTTGAGTCACCGAGCTCCTGGTATATCTTCCCTATCCAGAAGAAGGCGTTGTCGGTGTACTTGTTCTCGGGAAACTTCTTTATGAAGTTGAGGAAGGCATCCCTCGCCTCGTAGAGCTTCTTCACACTGTAAAGCTCTATAGCCTTCTTGTAGGCGGTTTCTGCATCTTCAACCTCTGAACCTTCCTTCTTCTGCACCTCCTGAGTTTCTTTGGTACCACCGACCGCCGGAGGCGGTATCTTCTCTGCGGAGGGCTTTTCTATACGGGCTGTGGTCGTTGAACCTTTGGTGCTGGGGGTTTCTTCTCCCACCTTCTCGCTTCCCGTAAGAAGTTTCAGCTTGAGCCTTTCAACTTCAAGCCTGAGCTCAGATATGAGCTCTGTGAGCTTGTCTATCCTGTCGTTAGTCCTCTCTATGTCCTTCTCAAGGTCTTCCTGCTTCTGCTCAAGGCGTGTTAGCTTTATCTCCATCTCCGCGACCCGCTCCGGTTTTTGAGATACGGGTGCACAACCTGCCACGAGCGCTCCGACAAGCAAGAGTGGTATTATCCTCATTCCTCCTCTTCCTCCTTATAAAAATAATACTCTCTGTAAGGGATACGATGCTTGAAGTAATAGAAGTAGTATAGCCTTCCCGTCTCTTTGTCTTTCACAACACGCACGAGTATTCCGTAGTTGTCACTAACCTGTTGTAAATAACTGAACTCCTGGTCTGTCTTCTCAAAGTGTCTCTTAACATCCTCCTTTATCTCCCTCTTTATATCCCTTATGAGACTGTAAAGCTTTACCTCCCTCTTTAACTCCTCCTCCGTGAAGAACTTTCCCTTTATCCTCTCTATCTGGTGCTCGTGTATCATCCTTCCCTCCCGTGTGCATCGGAATTAGTATTATATACGGAGGAATGAAATGAAAGGCTTCACCATAATAGCAGGACCCTGTGCTATAGAGAGCGAGGGTGTGGTCTTACCGGTGGCGGAGAAGCTGAAGGAACTCCAAGAAAAGTATCCAGATGTGGAGTTCGTTTTCAAGTCCTCCTTTGACAAGGCAAACAGATCCTCAATAAACTCCTTCAGGGGCCACGGTCTTGAGTTCGGTCTGAAGGTTCTCAGTAAGGTAAAGGAAGAGTTCGGTCTGAAGGTGACCACGGACATACACGAAAGCTGGCAGGCTGAACCCGTCGGTGAGGTAGTGGACATGGTGCAGATTCCAGCCTTCCTCTGCAGGCAGACTGACCTCCTTCTCTCAGCGGCAAGGACGGGAAAGGCTGTGAACGTAAAGAAGGGTCAGTTCCTGGCGCCGTGGGACGCAAAAAACATAGTTGAGAAGCTGAAGTTCGGAGGGGCAAGGGAGATATACCTCACGGAGAGGGGCTCTTCCTTCGGATACAACAACCTCGTGGTTGACTTCAGGAGCCTCCCCATAATGTCAAAGTTTGCAAAGGTAATATACGATGCTACTCACAGCGTACAGCTCCCCGGAGGCATGGGTGACAGGTCGGGCGGTCAGAGGGAGTTCGCCTTCCCCCTCGCGAGGGCTGCGGTCGCTGTCGGGTGTGACGGTGTCTTCATGGAGACCCACCCCAACCCGGAGGAAGCTCTCTCGGACGGACCCAACCAGATACCCCTAAAGGACCTTGAGTTCATGGTTGACGCTCTGCTTGAGATAAGGGAGGTTACACGAAGGTACAGGGATGTGCCTGTCAGCTAAAAAGTTCTATATTGAAAATTCGTAATGGGTGCCTTTACCCTGCCCTTTAACTTCGTGGACGTTGTTGAACCTCTTGATATAAACAAGGAGGGCTGGGAGAAACTCCTTTCAAGCCCGAGGGAATTCAAGATATACCTGGACAAGTACCTATGGCTTGCTGGAAAGACGAGGAGGGAGAGGCTCATACTCTCGGGAATAAGGCTGATGCCTTTCGGATTGGGAAGGGAACCCATACTCATATCCCTCTGGAAGAGCGAGTACATAGGCTTCTACGAGGTGGAGGAGCTACTGAAGAAGGAGGGTCCGAGGGCACTGATAAGGATGGTTGAAGACCTCCCTGAGAGGGTTGAGTTCGGACAGAGGGAGTTCAGGTACATACTCGTCCCTCCCGCGGAGGAGTTCACACGTCTCACCTCATGGGTTTTCAAGCTCGGAAGGAGAGCGCCCGAGATCTTTGGCTGGCCGGACATAAAGCACCCTCCCCCTGAGCAGGTTGAGAGGATAATCAAGAAGATGGAGCTTGAGGGGATAAGACAGCCCGAGAAGTACAAGCCCCACCCCTCCTACAGACCGACAAAACTCTCCTTCTTCCTCAAGCTCTTCATAGTTGTGTGGAGGAATGCCTTCTTAAAGGCTTACGGGCTATCCATAAGGAGAGAGGGAGACAGGCTCGTGTACCTGGCAAGCCCCTACGAAGCTGAGAACCTGCCTCTACCAGAGCCCTGCAGGGAGATAGAGGGGATAGAGTTCACCAGCGTGGGTAGCGGAGGTGTGGACAGAACCCTTGAGGAGGAGGCGACAGAGCTTCTCTTTAATCTGGGCATTTTCTGACTATATTAGAAGGTAAGGAGGGTTTTGAGATGGAGGAAAAGCCCAAGATTGAACCCACCGTTCCCGTTGAACCCATAGACCCCGACGTCCATCCCGAGTGGGAGCCGAGGAGGCTCTGTCCCGACCAGAAGATAGACCACACCGTTCCCGACGAGCCCACAGAACCCTAATACTGCTAAAATAGAACCCATGTACTCCCTTAGAATGGCGGAGTCTGTGACTGAGGGACATCCGGACAAGATCGCAGACCAGATAGCGGACGCCCTTCTGGACGAGTTCCTCAAGAAAGACCCCTACAGCAAGGTTTCCTTAGAGATCCTGGTGACCACAGGTCTCGTGATGGTTGGGGGTGAGCTATCCACCGAGAGCTTCGTGGACATACCCAAGGTGGTCAGGGGGGTGGTTAAGGAGATAGGTTACACGAAGCCGGAGCTGGGCTTTGACGCGGACACATGCGCGGTGATAACCTCCATAGACGAGCAGAGCCCGGAGATAGCCCTGGGTGTTTCCGGAGAGGGGGCTGGAGACACCGCGATAGTGGTCGGATACGCTGTGAAGGAGGCACCCAACCTGATGCCCTGGGCTGTGACCATAGCCCACAGGCTCACACGGAGGATATCCGACCTCAGAAAGACGGGAAGGTTTCCCTTCCTCAGACCCGATGGGAAGGTTCTCGTGAGCATGGTCTATGAGGATGGCAGACCCCAGTATGTTAAAGACATATTAGCTTACGTCCACCACGACCCCGACATATCCCTCCAGAACCTGAGGGAGCTCGTTGTTGAGGAGGTTATAAGGAAGGAGGTTCCCGGAGAGCTCCTCAGAGAGGATACGAACATAAAGGTTAACCCAACGGGGAGGTTCGTGATAGGCGGTCCCGTGGCGGACACAGGTCTGACGGGGAGGAAGATCGTCTCCGATGCTTACGGTGATATAGGCTTCTCTGGGGGCAGTGCCTTTTCGGGAAAGGACCCCTCCAAGACGGACAGGTCCGGCTCCTACATGGCGAGGATGATAGCCAAACACGTGGTCGCGAGCGGGCTTGCGGAGAAGTGCGTCGTCCAGATAGGCTATGCCTTCGGTCTCACAGAGCCGGTAGCCTTTGATATAGAGACCTTCGGTACCGAGAAGGTTGAGAAGGAGAAGATAGAGGAGGCGGTTCAGAAGGTATTTCCCCTGAAGCCCTATGACATAATTGAGTTCCTGGATCTCAGGAAGCCCATATACAGGGATACAGCCTGTTACGGGCAGTTCGGCAGGGAGAAGTTCCCCTGGGAGAGGCTTGACTACTTAGAAAAGCTCAAGGAACTCCTTTAGCGTGAAGAGTTCGTAGTCCTTTACGGTGGTGTAAACCTTTACGTCCTTCTCGTCCAGGATGACCACAGCCTTCTCGTAGCCCTCTGAAAAGGCGTAGTCCAGGGAGTGCTCGGTCGCTCTGCTGACAATATCTCTTCCAACCCTGTATCCCTTTGAGCGCAGTAAGGAAGCGAGCTTGAAGCCGAACCTCTTGTCCTCCGTCAGGTCTATTATGAAGAAGTCCTTCTTCTCCTTCTCCGGTCTCATGAGGGGAAGGAGTCTGTCAACGTAAACGCTCCCTCCCGTAGCTGGAAAGTCCTCACCGTAAGCGCTGGAGAGCCTGTCGTACCTGCCACCTCCCGCAACGGGAGAACCGAGCTCAGGGTGGAAGAACTCAAAGACGATCCCCGTGTAGTAGGGGAAGTCCCTGACCTCCGAGAGGTCGTAGGTGAAGTTAACCCCGGCTGACTCAAGGTGCTCTCCCAGCTTCTCCAGCTCAAGCCTCTCCTCCTCAAGCCCGAGCTCCTCAAGAACTCTGAGAGCCTTCTCCCTGTCCTGTATGAGAGGAAGTTCCGGTATCAGACCACCGCCGAAGGCGGTCCTCAAGAGGCTAAGATTCCTCTCCCTGAAGGCGTTTCTGACCTCATCCCTCATCCCTTCCTCTACCCTTGAGAGGAGCTTCTCAACGATCCCCACATGACCCACGCTCACAACCGTGTCTTCAAATCCGAGAGAGCTCAGGTACTCCCAGAGGGCGGATATCACCTCCGCATCCCCTTCGGTGCCCTTCACACCTATCAGCTCAACACCGGTCTGAAAGCTCTCCCAGGTGCTTCCCTGAGAGGAGAAGAGAGTTCCGAAGTAGTAGAGCCTGAGGGGGAAGTGCCAGACCTTGAAGAAGCTAACGCTCCTGACTACCTGAGCGGTGAAGTCAGCCCTAAGGCTAACGAGCTCCCCTCCCTCCGTGTCCTTTAGAACTATGACCGCAGAGGACCTCTCCCCGAGCGCCCTCGCGTGCACCTCGTAGTTGTCAAAGGCTGGTAGCTTTATGTAGTTGTAGCCCCATCTCTCAAAGACCTCACTCGCCTTCTGGATGCACCTCTTTATGAGGTTTGACTCCTCTACCGTGAGTATCCTCTCAAAGGGGAGGATGTGGGGTTTTCTCATCTCAGGGCTTCCTCCAGCTTTATGTCCTCAATTATGTCCTTCAGGTCTATGTACCTGTCCGAGGCGTTCACCACCTCTATGGAAGAGCTGTCCCTCGTGGATACGCACACGACCTCCTTTCCGAAGGAACGCAGGACGTTTATAAGCTTCTCAAAGTCGCTGTCTCCGGAACATAGAACCGCAACGTCGTAGTTGTCCTTGGTGAGGAGCATGTCTATGACCATCTCAACGTCAAGGTTCCCTTTAAGGCTACCGTCGGGGAGGTGCTTTAAAGGTTTTCTCACCACGGTTATACCGCTGAAGGCGAGCATCCTGTAAAACTTCTCCTGCTTCTCATCCTCCTCCCTGTAGGCGAGGTAGAAGAAGACGTTGTAAATGGAGTAAAAGCGTCTGAAGTACTCAACGAATTTAACTATGTCTATCTTCGTATTGAGGTAGTTCTTCTGGATGAAGTAGAGGTTGGTGCCGTCTATGAATATGCCCGCCCTCTTCATTCCCCATCACCGACCGTGTACCACACCCTGACCCCTATGGACACGTGGGCGTTCCTCTGCCAGAGGGTCTCCACGTTTATAACCTTTACCCTGTTAAGCCTTATCCACTCGTTGACCTGCTCCTCAAGGAGTTGCTCCATGCTCTCGTCCTTGAAGGGGGCGAGCTTCCTGTGAAAGTCCTTGAACCTTATCTCCATCAGGTTATCTCCTCTTCAGAAACAGAAACCGCAACCCTCGCGGGTCTTATCACCTTCTCATGAAGTCTGTAGCCCTTCTGAAGAACCTTGACCACCGTGTTCGGGGGGTGTTCTGAGGTGGGTATGGTCTCAACCGCTTCAGCGAGATAGGGGTCAAACTCCCTGCCCTCAATCTCTATCTCGTGGATGTCGTACCTTTCAAGAACCTTCCTCAGCTCCGAGTAGATCATCTCAACACCTCTCAGCAGGGAGTCAAAGTCCTTGGTAGTCCTCGCAGCGGAGAGAGCTCTCTCAAAGTTGTCAAGTATGCCGAGGATGTCCACCGCGAGCTTCTCGTGTCCGAACCTTCTCTGCTCCTCAAGGTCTCTCCTGTACCTCTCCTTGAGGTATTCAAGCTCCCTCTGAAGTTCGGAAGCCCTTATGTTTGAGTTCTTTGCTATCGTCTCAAGCTTCTTGACCTTCTCCTCAAGCTCCCTGACTCTGTTCTGAAGCTCCTCAACCTCTTCCTCTTCCTTTTTAAGTTCCTCCTTTACCTCTTCAATTTCCTCGTTCAATTCCTCTTTCCTTTCCATTTTTGACCTCCTGTTCAATTCCAGTAAATAAGGATAAGTTTATAAAGGGGAATTTACAAGGGCAAAGGAGCGGTTTGCATAGAGTTAAAATAAGTCCCATGGAAAACCTCGGACTCTGCACAGACCTCTACGAATTTACGATGGCTCAGAGCTACCTGGAACACGGTAAGACGGGAGATGCTGTATTCAGCCTCTTCGTGAGGAAGCTACCTGAGAGGAGGAACTTCCTCGTCTCCTGCGGTCTTGAGACCCTTCTTGAGAGCATTGAGAGGTACAGGTTCGGGGATGAAGAGCTAAAGTACCTGAAGGAGCTTGGAAAGTTCTCCGACGATTTTCTTGATTACCTGAGAGAGTATGAGTTCAGAGGAAAGATATACGCTGTGCCGGAGGGGAGGGTCGTCTTTCAGAACGAACCGATCGTCCAGATAGAGGGAAGCCTCCCCGATGTTCAGATACTTGAGACGCTCGTGATAAATGTGATCCACCTCCAGACTGTTATAGCGTCCAAGGCGGTGAGGAGCTTCCTCGTATCCAGGGGGACGAGCCTGGTTGACTTCGGCTTCAGGAGGGCGCACGGGCTTGAAGCGGGTATATACGCGGCGAGGGCTTCTTACATAGCGGGGTTTGCGGGAACATCAAACCTGGAAGCGGGGAGGAGGTTTGGCATTCCGGTCTTCGGCACCGTAGCCCACTCCTACATAATGGTCTTTGATAGGGAGGAGAACGCCTTCAGGTCTTTCGCTGAGAGCTTCCCTCAGAACGCTGTTTTTCTCCTTGACACCTACGACACCATTGAGGCCGCAAAGAAGACTGTTAAGCTCGCCAAGGAGGGAGTCCCGGTGGTTGGGGTTCGGCTGGACAGCGGTGATATAGAGAGTCTCTCAAGGGAGGTGAGGAGGATACTTGATGAAGGGGGGTTAAAGAACGTGAGGATAATAGTGAGCGGAGGGGTTGACGAGTACAGGATAGAGGAATGGCTCTCTAAGGGCTGTCCAATAGACGCCTTCGGCGTGGGGACAAAGTTCATAACCTCCGCGGACGCCCCCTACCTGGACATGGCTTACAAGCTGGTGGAGTACGAGGGGAAACCCAAGGTAAAGACGAGCCCGGGTAAGGCGACCTTCCCCTACAAGAGGCAGGTCTGCAGGTTTTACTCCGGTGGGAAGATGGAGCACGACGAGGTTGTCCGCTACGGAGAGGAGAAGGATGGGGAGAGGCTCGTGGAGAAGGTCGTGGAAGGTGGAAACCTGAAGGTTAAGCTCCCGGGACTTAAAGAGATAAGGGAGAGGCTGATGTCTGACATAGAAAAGCTCCCCGAGGAGCTAAAGAGTTTAGATAAACAGGAGTACAGGGTTATCATAAAATAGTCAGTGCCCGTAGCTCAGATGGATAGAGCACGGGGCTCCGGACCCCGGGGTCGCGGGTTCAAGTCCCGCCGGGCACGCATGAGAAGGATGGTTCTGTTAGAAGCTATTGAGAAGAGACTTCTTGAGGAGCTTAACCCCAAGGTAAGACTCGTCTTAGAGACGGGGAGGTATCTGATAGACGGGGGTGGCAAGAGACTCAGACCCCTCATAACCATGCTCTCCTGCGGTATGTGCGGTGGGGATCCAGAAGGGGCTCTCCCCCTCGGCGTTGGGCTTGAGTACATACACGCGGCATCACTCCTCCACGACGACGTTGTGGATGGGGCAAAGAGGAGGAGAGGCAGGGACTCCGCAAACCTCATATTCGGCAACGAGGTGGCAGTCCTGACGGGGGACTACATGTACGCAAAGGCACTCCATCTCTTCTCAACTTACGGGAACATGGAGATGATAAGGACAGTCAGTCAGGCGGTCATGGAGATGGCTGAGGCTCAGGTTCTTGAGCTGAGCAAGGTGGGAGAGCTTATAACGGAGGAGGAGTACTTTCAGATAATAGATGGAAAGACGGGAGTCCTCTTCGGAGCGTGCGTCGCGGTTGGAGGAATGGCTGGGGGCTGTTCCGATAGAGAACAGCTCTACGAGGTTGGTCTCAGAATGGGGAGAGCTTTTCAGCTCATAGACGATCTGCTGGACTACGCGGGAGACCCTGAGAAGACAGGAAAGCCCGTCGGGAACGACCTGAGGGAGGGTAAGACCACCTACCCCCTCCTCTCAGTGCTCGGTAGTCTTGATAGGGAGCGTGTTGAGCGCCTTCTCGGCAGTGTGGAACCCTCAGAGGAGGAGATAGAATCCCTTAGAAGGGAAGTCCTCAGCCTGGGAGGGGATGTGAGAACAAAGGAGAGGGCTGTGGAAGAGTTAAAGAGAGCAAAGGAACTCCTCGGGAGCTTCCCAGAGAACTCCTACAAGGAGGAGATACTCAGGCTCATGGACTTCGTAGCTTTCAGAGAACTCTGAAGAGGATGAAGCTTATGTTGTCCCTACCGCCTCCGTAGGCTCCCTCAAAAAGGCAGAAAGATCCCTCTTTTACAGGCAGGGACATACACCTCTCTATGCTACCTTCGGGAAGCTCGTCCCAGAGCCCATCGGAGCATACCAGGAACGTATCCCCCTTTTTAACGTCCAGCTCCCTGGAGAAGACCTCAAACTCTTCTGGATAGCCGACCACTATTGCGGAGGTGAGCACATTCCTGAGGGGATGGTATCTGAGCCCTTCCATGTCTATCACTCCCCTCTCATAGAGCTCGTAAGCCTCCGTGTGGTCTCTTGTCAGGAGCTCCAGCCTGTCTCTCTTTCTGTAAACTCTGCAGTCTCCCACGTTGAAGGCTATTGAGCTGAAGGGTGAGAGGAGAAAGCCTGCGAGGGCGGTTCCCATGCCGTAACACCGCCCGTGAACCTCAACGTAGGTGTCAAGGTGGTTCTTTGCCCTCTTCAGGAGCTCTACGACCTCTTCTTTTCCAGAAAACTGAGAATCTCTCAGGTACTCAAGGGTGAGCCTGCTCGCAACGTCTCCGCAGGGAAGACCGCCCATACCGTCAGCGACTGCAAAGAGAAAGCTCTCCCTTCCCTCAAGGAGCTCAAATCGGGGTCTCTCAAGGGATACACCTGAAAGGAGTTCTCCCGCAACAAGTATGGAGTCCTCGTTTCTCCGTCTGAGCTTTCCCCTGTTGGTTATGTAGGCTACCTCAACCTTCACTGCTGGAGCTCAAAGAGCCTCACGACAACTATGTCCTTGAGCTTCTCAAACTGTTCGGGCGTAAGGGTCTCCCTAAGGAATCTCACGCTCCTGGCGTTCAGGAGGGACATCTCCATCTTCACAGACGCTATGTCGGAGAGAACTTCCTTCAGCTCCTTCTCCTCGCTCCCCTCAAGGATCATGAGTTTTGCCTTCCGGTTCAGGTACTCCAGTATCTTCTTGTTCCTCTCTATCTCCCTCTCGTTGTCTCTAACGAAGTTCTTTATCTTCTCCATCTGCTTGCTGTCAATACCGAGCTCGTCAGCGTACTTGAAGACGAAGGGCATGAGGAAAACCCTGTCCACGAGGTAGTATCTGCCAAGACCTTCCTGTCCGAGGGAGAGACCTGCGAACAGTGCAAGCGCGAGTATTATCCTCTTCATCCCTTAGAATATTATAGATGGACGTAAGGAGCTTCGTTATCCCTGCGATAGACATAAAGGAGGGGAAGGTGATAAGGCTTTACAGGGGGGAGTTTGATAGGGCAAAGGTGTACCCCTACGTCCCGGAGGAGCTCGCGAAGGTATTTCAGGACGCTGGTTTTAAGAGGATACACGTGGTTGACCTTGATGGGGCTGAAGGGGGAAGACCAAAGAACATTGTACACATAAGGAAGGTCCGTCATGTCTTTGAAGGAAAGATTGAGGTCGGAGGAGGAGTCAGGAGCTACGAGGTAGCAAGGACACTTTTTGATGAAGGGATAGACTACGTCGTCATAGGAACCCTGGCGCTGAAAAACCCGGAGGAGTTTGAGAGGATAATTAGCGACTTTCCGGGAAGGGTGATACTCTCCATAGATACGAAGGGCGGAAGGGTGGCGGTTGGGGGATGGAAGGAGGAGAGCTCGGTGACACCTGAGGAGCTCGCCAGGGAGTATGACCAAAAACCCATCTGGGGCTATCTCTACACGATAGTAGAGAGGGACGGTAGCCTTGAGGGTGTTGATGTGAGACCTTACAGAGAGATAAAGTCCGTAGTCAAAAAACCCATCCTCGCCTCTGGCGGTGTCTCTTCTATAAAAGATGTAGAGAGGCTCTACGGGATCGTTGAAGGTGTTGTTGTGGGTAAGGCCATATACGAGGGGAGGATACCGGTGAAAGGTTTAACCCTTTGAGCTCTTTGCGGGGGAGAATCTCACAGAGATAATCCTCAGCAGTCCAAGACTGAATATGAGCCCTCCGAAGGTCAGGGCTGTGGTAGGTGAGACTTCCTTGCTGGAGAACACCACCACTATAAGCTCTCTTATGAAGAAGATTATCGCGGTATCCACCACGTAGGTGAGCTTTATCCTGTGGAACTCAAAGGCGCTGGTTAGGGTCAGGAATATCTCGTAGATTATCAGCAGGTTTAGAATTCTGACCACGAGCCTGAAGGTATAATCCTGACTGGATTGGAACTGGGGAAGAGTAGTAGCTATGTAGCTTGCTATCTTGAATAGCTCAAGAGCTATGATCAGCCACATCAGGAGCTTTATGAGGAGGAAGAAGAGGTCGGAGAACCTTGGTCTGAAGCTCATCTTTTCATAAAAAAGAGGGGCAGGATGAGAACGCCCCACGAAAGCCATAAAGGGTGCAGGGCATCAGAAGTAGAACTGAGCCTGTATCTGATGGACGGTCTGGTCTGGATTGGAGCCTGGATTATCTATCCTCAGAAGGTTGTACGCCCACTTTATCCTGTGAGCCTTTACGTAGTGGTTGAAGCCGAGGGTTGTGACCTTCCTCTTTGAGCTACCGTAATCAACGTTCTCGTATCTGAAGGCTGGCTCCAGCTTTCCGAACCCCACACCGAAGAGATACCCCGCCTGGATATACCATCCCTTCTCTTCCCTGTTTACCTTGTCGTACTTCATCTTCACGTACTCAGCCTGAGCGGTGAGGGCACCGGGACCAACGAGGAACCTGCCGAACACGTCCGCTCCCCAGACGGTTCCCTTCTCGTTCTTTATCTCGTATCCATCGCCTGTGTTGTTGTCCGTATCCACGTCAAAGTTCCTGTTCTGAGCGTAGGAGACTCCGAGGGATATTACGTTCCCCTTGTTCTTCTCTCCTATGCCCGTGTCGTCCTTCTTCTTCTCCACAAATCCCGGAGGTGAGAACTCAAGCCTGACAGCGTAAAAGTTTCCGATCTTGGCGTCGGACTTCGCGTGGTCTCCCGCCTTCTGCTTGTCCTCAATAAAACCTCCATCCGACAGGGAGAGCATGTATCTGAACACTCCCTTTGCTATTTTGCCGTGGAACATTATCTGGTTGCCGTCGTAGTCTCCGAGCCACTTCTTGGCGTCCTCGGTGGAGTAGGGTCTCTCTATCAGGAGCTGTCTTGAGGAGGAGGTCAGGGATACCCTTGAGTAGGGCATCTTCTTTCTGCCAAGCCTTACAGCAAGCTCGTTTACTATCTTCCAGTCAACGTAGGCATACTTCAGCTTGACCTTGAAGGCGTGATGGCTCTTTTCAGCCTTCTTGTAATCGTAATCCCTGTCCCCCTTGTCGGAGCTGAGGGTTATGCTGATCTTCACGCTCTTACCGAGGGGTATCCTCTTCCACCTCCTTGAGACCTCAAGCCTCACCCTCCTGAAGTAAAAGTCGCTCTTGCTTTTTAATCCCCCTCCCTCCGAGTATATGTCGCCAAAGTCAAACCTCGGCTGGAGCCTTATCTTCACCTTCAGATGGGGCTTCTTCTCTGACGCTTTCTTTACTTCCTTTACCTCCTCTCTGGTGAGAATTCCCTTCTCTTCAAGCTTCTTGATGAGCGCTTTAACGGACGGGTCAGCGGTAAAGCCCACCACCGGAAAGAGGGCTGAGACCAGGAGCAATCTTTTCATCCCTTTCACCTCCTTGCTTTTGGCTACAAGGTTAAAGGGGTTCTGTTAAGTGCCCGTTAAGGTTGGGTTAAGAAGATGTTAAGGATTTTCTTAACTTTTCCTTAACAGAGGAGTTGCTATACTTTCCTTTAAGCCCGGTACCGGGGTGGGCATGATATGGGATCATGCAGGAGCGTGGGATGAAGAAAAGGGTTCTCTTTATCTGCACCCACAACTCAGCACGCTCCCAGATGGCGGAGGGATTGCTCAACCACCTCTTTGGGGATAGGTATGAAGCCTGCAGTGCAGGGACTAAACCCTCTGGAGTGAACCCCCTTGCAATTGAGGTCATGAAGGAGATAGGGATAGACATCTCCCACCACAGGTCAAAGAGTCTTGAGGAGTTTGAAGGACAGGAGTTTGACTACGTTATAACAGTCTGCGACAGCGCAAAGGAGGAGTGCCCATACTTTGCGGGCGGGAAGAAGCGTATGCACAAAAGCTTCCCCGACCCCTCCAGCTACGAGGGGACGAAGGAGGAGAAACTTGAGTTCTTCAGGAAGGTAAGGGACCAGATAAAGAGCTGGATTGAGGAGACCTTCGGTAAGGGGGAGCCATGAAGGTCTTTCTTATAGAGGACGACGAGGACATAGCCCT
>WGFS01000082.1 GCA_015492115.1 Aquificaceae bacterium | reverse complement strand
CCAAGGTCACACCCCATGCTCTTGAGTATCTCAAGGTGCTTCTCCTTCTCTATACCCTCCGCAACGGTTCTGAGACCGAGGTTCTTGGCGAGCTGGATTATGGCGTTCACGATAGCCCTGTCGTCAGGGTCTCTGTCTATGTCTCTCACAAAGGAGACGTCTATCTTGAGGAAGTCAACGGGGAGAAGTTTCAGGTAGGCGAGGGAGGAGTAACCAGTCCCGAAGTCGTCTATGGCGACCTTAACCCCGAGGTCTTTCAGTCTCTTCAGGCTCTTACGGGCGAACTCCACGTCGTCCATTATGGTGCTCTCTGTGATCTCAAGGGTAAGGTACCCTCCTCCAACTCCGCACTCCTCAATGGCACGCTCCACCTTCTTGGGAAAGTCCTTGTCCTTGAACTGAACGGGCGATATGTTGACGGACACAGACTTCTTCGTCCTGTCAGCGATGGCGCACGCCTCCTTCAGGAGCCACTCCCCGACCCTGAGTATTAGCCCGGTGCTCTCCAGTATGGGAACGAACTTTGAGGGAAGGACGAAGCCGAGGTCTTCGCTGTTCCACCTGAGCAGTGCCTCCATACCCACAGGCTTCATTGACTTCAGCTCAAAGTAAGGCTGGTAGTAGATCACGAACTCTCCCCTGTCAAGTGCCTTAAAGAGGTGCCGTTCAAGCAGGACGACCTCGGTTATGTGGACGTTCATGTCCTCCCTGAAGAACTGGTAGCTGTTGCTTGGGTTCTCCTTGGCGTGGGCTAAAGCCATCTCCGCCTTCTTCACCAGATCCTCCGCGTCCGCCCCATCGTCGGGGAAAACCGAGATGCCGACGCTCAGGGTCAGGACGACCTCCTTGTTGTCAACACTTATCGGCTCCTCCATGGCGTTGAATATCTTGTTTATAGCCTTCGGTATATCCTCCTTATGGGCGAGGTCTATGAGGATGACGCCGAACTCATCGCTCCCCAGCCTGGCTACCGTGTCCCCCTCTCTCACAGCGGACTTTATCCTGCCCGCTATCTCCTTCAGGACGCTGTCACCGGCGGGATAGCCACAGGTGTCGTTCACATACTTGAACCTGTCTATGTCTATGAAGAGAACCGCGAGGCTCCTGCCCACGAGCCTTGTTCTGGATATGGAGAACTTCAGGCGCTCCATGAAGTTGACCCTGTTGGGAAGCTCGGTCACGGGGTCGTAGTAGGCTATGTAGTTGAGCTTGTCCTGAAGCTCCTTCTCGTGGGTTATGTCCTTCCCCGTTGATATAAACCCGACTACCTTTCCAGACCAGTCTTTAAGAGGGGTTATGGTCTGGTCAAGGTAAAATAGGTTCCCGCTCTTGTCCCTGTTTATGAACACGCTCCTGAAGGTCTCCCCCTTTAAGACCTTGTCCCAGAGCCTCTTGTAGAAGTTTTTGCTGTGCCTTCCCGACTTGAATATCCTCGGCGTTTGACCGATGAGCTCATCCCGACTGTAACCGCTTATTTCATAGACCGCCCTGTTGGCATACTTTATATTTCCCTCCCTGTCCGTTATGAGCACCCAGTCCGAGGTCTGCTCCACAGCCTGCGAGAGGGTGTTGAGCTCCTGTTCCTTCTCTATAAAGGATAGGGAAAAGGTTATCTCGTCCGCTATCTCCCTGACCAGTCTCTCCGTATCCTCGTCAAAGAAGTTCTTTTCCCCAGCGTAGAGGGCGAATATACCTATAACCCTGTCGTCCTTCTTCAGGGGTATGGAAACCGAGGAGAGGTAGCCTCTCTTGAGCATCCCCTCTCTGAGCTCCTTCTCAGAGATAGACTTCTCCGTGTCGTTGTTCACAACTATCTCACCGCTGAGGTAAGCCCTACCACAGGGACCCACACCCTCCCTTACCCTGCTCAGGACAGGCTCCTCAACCTCTCTGAAGAAGTCCCCTATCTCTCCGCAGGAGTGGATGAGCTCCATCCCCGAGTCCCTGAAGAGCCCTACCCACGAAGCTTTGAAGCCTCCAAAGCTAACGCAGGCTGTGCACACCTGCTTCAGCATAGCTTCCGCTTCCCTCTCCCTGAGGACGATCTCGCTTATCACCGAGAGGGTCTTGTAAAGCCTGTTCGCCTTCTGGAGCTTCCTCTCCGACTCCCTGAGCTGGTTCTCGTACCTCTCCCTCCTTATGGCAAGACCGAGTATGTTGGACACGGAGTTTACAAAGTCAACGTCCTCTTTGGAGAAGTCCCTCGTCTTTTTGAAGTAAATGCAGAGCGTTCCGTAGGGGTCGGTACCACCCCTTATGGGAATACACAGACCGCTTTTCAGTTTGAGTATATGGGTGTCGGGTGTGAACCTGAACCTCTTCTCCCTTTCAACGTCCTTCACCACAACGGGTTTCTTGGAGGTGTAGGTGTAGTAGAACTCCGTTCCGTCCTCAAGGGGTAGCCTGTACTTCCCTACGAGCTTCCTGTCTATACCCTCACCCGCTCTCAGGATGCCCTCCTTCTCTCCCTCCGGAACCTCGTATATGACCACGAGATCTGCGTTGAGAGCCTCCCTTATTGAAGAAACCGTCCTGTCAAAGAGCTCTCTCAGACTGACCTCAAGGGCAAGCAGGGACAGATCCTCCAGCACCTTCCTCTTGGTTATGTCCCTGGCTATCCCCACGAAACCGATGAGCTTGTCCTTTTCTATCACGGGGATGAGCCTGTCCTCAACCCAGATGTAGTTGCCCTCCTTAGTCTTTATCCTGTACTCCCTTATCTGGGCTTTCTTCTCACGCACCAGCCTTAGGGTGACCTTTAGGACTCTGTCAAGGTCCTCGGGATGAACCATGCTGGCCCAGAGGGAGGGGTTCTTTACAAACTCCTCGGGCTCGTATCCCGTAAAGTCCTTAACCCTGTGGTTTATGTACTCAACCCGGGCGGTCGCAGGGTCTCCGGTGCTGTCCAGCCTGACCATGTAGATGATGTCGTTGACTATCTCTAAGAAAAGGCTCCTGCCCTTTATCACAGCTCGCCCCTGTAAGTAATTTACTACAACCGCTGAAGAAAAGCACGGAACCACAAAAGAGGGTATCATATAAGGCGGTGAAGGTCAGGGTTGGTATAGTAGGCTGTGGTGTTGTTGGAACCGGAACCGCAAAGCTACTCGTAGAGAACAGGGATGTTCTCAGGAAGAAGACGGGTATAGACTTTGAGCTCACGAAGGTAGCAGACCTTGACTGGGAAAGGGAGAGGGAGTTTGAGGTTCCGAAGGAGGTCAGAACTACAGATTACAGAGATGTGATAGATAACTGTGATGTGGTCGTTGAGCTCGTTGGAGGGAAGGATTTTGCAAAGAAGCTCATGCTTGAGGCTCTGGAGAGGGGAAGGCACGTTGTAACGGCGAACAAGCACCTCTTAGCCCTTGAGGGTGAGGAGATATTCCTGAAGGCTCAGGAGAAGAACCTGAGGGTGGGGTTTGAAGCCTCCGTGGGAGGTGGGATACCGGTCATAAAGGCTCTCAGGGAAGGGCTCGTGGGGAACAGGATAGAGACCATATACGGGATACTGAACGGGACTACGAACTACATTCTAACAAGGATGTTTGAGGAGAACCTTGACTTCGGGAGCGCCCTGAGGGAAGCCTCTGAGAAGGGTTACGCGGAGGCTGACCCTTCCCTTGACATAGACGGGTGGGACGCAGCTCACAAGATAAACATCCTTGCTTCCTTAGCTTTCGGAAGGTACTTCCCCTTTGAGGAGGTTCACGTTGAGGGGATCAGGGACGTCCAGAAGCTGGACGTGGAGCTTGGAAAGGAACTGGGATACACCCTCAAGCTCCTCGCCATAGCCAAGAGGTTTGATGGCTCCGCCGAGATAAGGGTTCACCCCACCTTCATTCACTCTGAGGAGGCTTTAGCTAAGGTGTCGGGCGTTTACAACGCTGTTCTCATAGAGGGTGACTTCGTGGGGAGAACCATGCTCTATGGACAGGGTGCTGGTTCCCTACCCACCGCGTCAGCGGTCGTTTCAGACATAGTTGATGTGGGAAGGGCTTTCCTCTCGGGCAACGGTGGTGAGATAACCCCAATAGACTGGGAGGACGAGAGGATAGAGGTAAGGAAGAACTTCTTCAGCAGATACTACCTGAGGTTTGATGTCCCTGACAGACCGGGGGTGCTTGCCTCCATATCGCGGGTTCTCGCAGACTTCAACATAAGCATAGCTGCGGTTCTTCAGAAGGAGATGGTCTGCGAGCTTGCAGGCAGAAAGGGTGAGCCGGTCGTTCCCCTCGTTGTCCTCACCCACAAAGCCTACGAGCTGGACGTCCAGAGGGCTTTAGAGGAGATAGAGAAACTGCCGGTTGTGGTAGGCAAACCCGTCCTCATAAGGGTGGAGGAGGAAGCGGAGTAGGTCTTGGGGAAGCTCCACTTTAAAGCTGGGGAAGTATGATTTTGGACTCCTGCTGAAGGAGCCCCTGGATTAATATTGTTATCTGTTATGAGAAAGTTCTTGGCTCCTTCCATACTCGCGGGAGACTGGTGGAACATAGGAGAGCAGATAGAGGCTACCCTCAGGGGCGGAGCCGATCTGATTCACTTTGATGTGATGGACGGGCACTTCGTCCCTAACATAACCGTGGGTCCCGAGATACTGGGTTACATAAGCAGGAGGGTGGACGTTCCCATAGACGCCCACCTGATGATAGAGGATCCGGACAGGTACATACCTGAATTCGTCAGGGCTGGGGCGAACTGGGTGAGTGTCCACATAGAGAACGTTGTCCACATACACAGAACCCTGACCTTAATAAGGGAACTTGGAGCCAAAGCGGGGGTCGTTCTGAATCCTGGAACGCCCCTCTCGGCCATAGAGGAGGCTATCCATTACGCTGACTACGTTCTCCTCATGTCCGTCAACCCCGGATTCAGCGGTCAGAAGTTCATAGAGCGTTCCCTTGAAAGGCTCTCCCTCCTGAGAGATATGAGGGACAGGCTAAACCCCGATTGTCTCATAGAGATAGATGGCGGTATAAAGGAAGAGAACATAGCTGAGGTCATCAGGGCTGGGGCTGATGTGGTCGTTGTAGGCTCTGGTATATTCTCGGCTGAGGATGTGGAGTCTCGGACGAGAAAGCTAAAGGAGCTCATTTTCTCCGCAACGGCAGTTTGAAGTCCCTCAGGTTGAATATGTTGAAAACTATAAAGACCTCTCTGAGGTAACCCTTCTCTGTCCCGTAATAGGTTCTCTTGTAGTCAACCTTGAGTGCCCAGCACGCACCCTTGATCCCCAAGTACAGGTTCCTGTAGAGCTCTCTCTTTGCGATGTTGTCTCTCGTAAGAGAACCTCCGAACACAAGCCTGCTTAGAGATAGCTCCCCCTTGAAGGTGTACTGGTCTGAAAGCTTCTTTTTCTCACTGTTTCTGGACACCACGTAGCTCGCACTCAGGCTCGTTCTCCACAGCTTCAGGGAAGCGGAGCTGACGCTTGTCGCGAGCACACCGAGGTTGGCGTCGTAGGTCGCGTCTTCGGATAACGTTAGCCAGCCCGTCGGGTACAGGGAGAGTATGACTCTCAGGGGGAGTAAGTTTCTCTCTATGAGTTTGCTGTCTGTAGGGAACCTGTAAGACTTCAGGAGGTTGTATCCCCCCTCAAGGAAGAGACTTGATACAGCCCTTCCACCGTAGCTCAGGCTTGAGCTGTACCTCAGCTTTACGTTGTTCTCCTTGGTGACCTGGTCAAAGCTGTCAAATTGAGGGTTGTTGAAGTTCTCTGGTGAGAAGGTGTAAACGAACTCAAGGACGTTTGAGAGATCCAGCCCTCGCCAGGATAAGCTTCCGAACACCGGCAGTCTGTCCTCAAAGTAGAGGGAGTTTACCCTGCTGTCGGGGAACTCCTCACTCCCCTCCGTGAAGTAGAAGTTGTTTATGAGCTTCACGCTCGCATAGTTGTTCAGGGTGAAGAGCTTCATCGGGAGTTCAATCTGGGGTGTAAAGACCAGCCTCTTGGAGCGAAGACCTTTCTCTCTCTGAAAGTTTGTGAAGGTGCTCGTCAGACTGAGGAAGAGAGAACCGAACCGCCTTGGTCTTGAGTAAAAACCGAACTCAGGGAGCAGGTTCAGAGTCTGGGAGTTGTCCTCCGAGGAGAGGTCGTAGTAGTTTCTCAGGTTGAAGGCTAAGAAGTAATCCTTCTCAAGCCTGGTGTAGGTTATGTAGGACAGGGTGTAGGGTATCGTCCTCCTGCTCTGAGAGAAGTAAACGTCCTCAAAGAAGTAAGGGTCTGAGGGAAGGTCAAGCCCGAACTTCCAGTTCTTGAAGCCAGTGTTGAACTCAAGCCTGAACCTGTTCTCCCTGAAGGTCTTTGCCTCTCTCCCCTTCCACCACTCTCCCGGGGGCTCTGGTTCTTTGTAGTAGGAGAGCCTGAAGTATAACCTGTCCTTGAGGGTGAAAGCCTGTCTGTACTCAAGGGAGAGCCCCTTAGCCTGCCTGTCCCTGTAGTCAAAGGTCAGCGTAGCATCTTTATCTCGGGATATAGCCCAGTAAACTGGCTGTATGTATATGAAGCTGTTGTAAGTGTTGCTCCCTATGGTGGGAGGAAGTAAACCCGACCTTCTCTCGCCCACAGGGAAGATGACCAGGGGACTGTAAAAGAAGGGAACCTTGAAGAACTTCAGGGAGTTGCTGAAGGAGAACACGTACCTGTCGGAGACCCTCGCCTTCCAGAAGCATACCTTTAGCTCCTTCCTGTCCGGTGGGCACGTGGTTACCTCTCCGTCGTAGATGTGATAGACCCTGTCGCCTACCTTATCCACCCTCCTTGCGCTGAAGTAAAACTTCCTGAACTTACCCTGTGCGTCTATGAAGTATCCGACCTTGGACTTCAGGTCTATGTAAGCTTCCTTTCCCAGAACCTCAAGGCTTCCATCTTTCCTCTTAACATAAACGTTGCCGTAGGCGTAAACCTCTTTAGTCCTCGGATTGTACCTTACCCTGTCCGCCTTTATGAAGTAATCCCTGTACTCAGCCTCAACATCTCCCTCAGCGAGAATGTTCCCCTCCTCATCGGTTGTCAACTTCTGGGAGAGTATCTCAACGCTGAAGGAGATGGAGATGAGGGTCAGCAGAAGGGTCAGCCATTTAACCACTCAAATATTTTATTCTCAAGCTCTTGAAGACTGTGGAATATGTAGTCGGGCTTGAAGTTCGCCTTCCTGAGCTCCTCCTCCCTGTACTTGCCCGTTGTCATGAAAACCGTCTTTATGCCAAGATCCCTTGCCCCCATGAGGTCTGTGTATATGTCGTCGCTTATAAGGTACACATCCTTCTCGGGAAGACCCTTCAGGGCAAGCTTTATGAACTGGGGAGACGGCTTACCGAGGTTTGGGAGGTTCTCTTCGTATCCCGTTGTGTAGGCAAGCATGTGGGCGACCGAGCCAGCCCCCGGAAAGTAGAGTCCATCGGAGTCTCTAACTATACGCGAGAGGTTCACGGGAACTATCTTAGCTCCGTTCAGGAACACCGCTGATACAGCGGTCTTTAACTTCAGAAAGTCTATCTCCTTATCCTGTCCGACGACCACCGCGTCCACATTATGGGTCTCCCTGACATCAAATCCCGACTCCCTGAGAAAGTCTGCGAGCATCCTCGTCCCTATCACGAAGACGGAGCCTATGCCCTCTTCCTTCAAATAGTCAGGCAGGATCCCAACGGGTGATATGAAGTCCTCAAGGGTTATTTCAAAGCCCTTGACCCTCAGCCTGTGAACTATTAGATCGGGAGAGCGGGTTGAGTTGTTTGAGACTATCCTGAAAGGTATCCCTCTCTCCTTCAGGTTCTTTATGAAGGTGGGTGCGTACTCAAAGGGGTTGAACTCCTTGTCCCTTGTGAGGACGCCGTCCATGTCTATAAGTAAGGTGAACATGGCTCATATTTTACCTTGGAACCTCAACTCTCTGAAGAACCTCCTTCAGAGCCCCCTCCTTATCAACCCCCTCTCTAACTATGAGCCTGTGGGCAAGGACTGGAACAGCCATCTCAAGGACGTCCTCGGGCACCACAAAGTCTCTCTCCTTCGTATAGGCGAGAGCCCGGGCGCACTGAGCGAGGTGCAGGGATCCTCTGGTTGATACACCGAGTATTATGTTTGGGTCAGAGCGGGTCTGGGTGGCTATGGATACTATCAGCTCCGCGACTTCGGGAGATATGTACACCTTCCTCACCTCTTCCATTGCGGAGAGTATCTCTCTTGAGCTGGCGACCTCCCTCAGCGTGTTTACCCTCTCAAGAGGGTTTATCCCCATTACTATGTCCCTCTCCGTATCAGGGTCCGGGTAACCGAGGGAGAGCCTTACCATGAACCTGTCCATCTGGGACTCGGGTAAGGGGTAGGTTCCGTGGTACTCTATGGGATTCTGGGTAGCTATCACGAAAAAGGGCTCCGGCAGGTCATAGGTATTCCCATCAACGGTAACCTGCCTCTCAGCCATAGCTTCAAGGAGAGCACTCTGGGTCTTGGGTGTAGCCCTGTTTATCTCGTCCGCAAGAACCACGTTGTTGAATACGGGACCGGGCTTGAACACGAACTCCCTCTTGGACTGGTCATAGACTGATGTACCCGTTATGTCCGATGGCAGGAGGTCGCTCGTGAACTGGATCCTTGAAAAGCCGAGGTTCATAACTTTAGAGAGGGCGAGGGCAAGGGTTGTCTTTCCAACACCGGGTATGTCTTCAATTAGTAAGTGTCCCCCTGCCAGCAGACAGGTTATAGCCTTCCTTATCTCCTCCTCCTTCCCCCTTACTACCCTCGCTACCTCCTCAACTACAGCGTTTATGTCCATTTCAGGGTTAATGATATACTAAAAAGCCTATGCACGAAAGGGTTCTTTTCGTAGCCCTCATATTCCTCTTAGCTTACACACTCAAGATCCTCAGGATCTTTGACGAGAGGGACTCGGGCACCTTTATAAACTACGTTATCTACTTTTCTCTGCCCGCGCTGGTCTTCCACAAGATCAGAGAGGTTGAACTCACAGGGGAAGCTGTAGCCGTTGTGGGCTTTGCGTGGGGAACGATAATCCTCTCCCTGCTCGTCTCCCTACTCACAGGAAGACTGATCGGCATGAAGGATAGAACGCTCAGAACATTCCTTTTGGTCTCGTCCTTTGGAAACACCGCCTTTCTCGGATACCCCTTTACCTTTGCCCTCTTTGGAGACGGAGGTCTGAGATACGCTGTCCTCTACGATCAGCTCGGCTCATTCCTCCTCGTTGTGTCCCTTGGATTTCTCATAGCTACGGGAAGGTTTTCCGCTAAGGAGGTGGTTCTCTTCCCACCCTTTGGAGCTCTCCTGCTCGGGGTGTTGGGGAGGAGCCTGCATATTCCCCAGGCGCTTGAGACATTCCTTGATGTCTCTGGAAAATCTCTCATACCTGTGGTGTTGTTCGCCATAGGACTGAAGTTCTCCCTCTCTCACCTCTTTGACTCACTCAGGAACTCGGTGCTCTCTGTGTTCCTGAAGATGATACTGATACCTGCCCTCCTTCTCCTTCTCTTCAAAGCTATGAACCTAACAGGGGTCAGTCACAGGGTGATACTCCTTGAGAGCTCCATGCCCCCTATGGTGATGGCGGGGGTTTTGGCCATCAAGTACGGTCTTGATGAGAAGCTGGCGGTATCCGCTATAACCCTTGGAATACTGGTGAGCTTCCTGACAGTTCCCCTTCTTATCTCTTTACTCTAAACAGCCCTGTACTGCTTCTGCTGGAGAAACATCTCCACTATCTCCTTCTCGGTGGTAGCGTCCTCGGGTCTCTTGTCAAACCTGTACCTTCCTGTGAACCTCGGGAACCTCAGCCCCAGCCCCCTTCCGGGCTTAATCTTGTCCCAGGCGCAGGTGTGAACCGGACTGTAGGTGAGCTCAGCCCCCGTTATCTCAAGAACGAGGAAGGGTTCAAACCAGATGTCCGCAGATAGAATGGAGTTCACCCTCGGGTGCTTGTGGTCTATCCTGTGGTCCTGGAGTATCTCATCAAGCTTTCTGAAGTCCTCTTCGCTAAAGCCCGTCCCCACCTTGCACACGGTCTTGAACTGGTCAGTTTCCGGGTCGTAGCACGCCATCAGAAGGGAGCCGAAGTACCCCACCCTCTGCCCCTTACCGTAGAAGGCTCCAACCACCACGAGGTCAAGGGTGTCCGCCAGGTGGGACTTGTAGTCCCTCTTGTACTTTATCCATAGAAAGCCCCTTTTACCCGCCTCGTATATGGAGTTCTCGGCAAGGGACTTGCACACGAGCCCCTCACATCCGTCCTCTATAGCCTGATGGAAGAAAGCCTCCAGATCCTCAACGTTGTCCACGATCTTCCGGACCGCGAGGTTTACCCTGTCGGTGGTCTTCACCACCTTCTCTAAGGTCTCCCTCCTCTCGGGGTAGGGTTTGAGAGTCATGTCTTCCCCGTCCAGGTAGAGGATGTCAAAGAGGAAGCCCGCGACAGGATACTTGAGTATGTGGTAACGGGTAACGTACTTCACCTTTCTGTTCATGAGAACCTGGAAGGGCTGTATCTGACCGCTCGCAGGGTCTATAACCACGCACTCAAGCTCCACTATGAAGTCGTGGGGTATTGATTCCTTTAAAAACTCTATCAGGTCAGGGAACTGGTGGGTTATGTTCTCAAGCCTCCTTGAGTATAGCCAGAACTCGTCCCCCTTCCTGTGAGCCTGTATCCTCTCCCCGTCGTACTTGTACTCCGCACCGCACTTCCCTCCCAGCTTCTTGAGTATGAGGGAGGGTATCGCCATCCTCTCCGCAAGCATCGGTCTTACGGGTCTTCCCACCTCTATCTTCACGGACTTAACACCCTCCAGACCCTTCTCAACGAGGATCCTCGCAACGTACCCGAGGTCGGAGGAGAGGTTGTAGGCTCTCTCTATGTGAACCCTGTTCCTCTGGTCTCCCGTAAAGGCTATGGCGAGGGCGTCCATTACCGTGTTGTCTCCTATCCCGAGCCTCAGTTTCTCCGTTATGGTCCTCAGGAGGTACTTGACCTCCAAGGGGGTAGCCTTTGAGAGAAGCTTCTTGAAGAGGTCGGACTTCTTCTTGAGGGCACCCACACCCGAGGTCTTGGCTATCTCCAGAAGGGTCTCGTAAACCTCCTTTACGCTCAGTCTCTCCCTGGGCTTAATTCCTTTCTCCTCGTAGAGTTTCTGTCCTGCATCCCCGAGGTCTCCAAGCTCAACCACCTTCTCCTCAACGCTGTGCTCGTCTATACCAAGGACTTCCGCAAGAGACCTGATCGCGAGCTTCTCTCCAAAGTTGTAGTCAATACCCGTGTACTCCGGGGCTATCCTGCCCACAGAGAGATGGATAACCTCGTCTATGAGCTCTGGAGGGGTTTCTTTAAATAGCTCCACGAGGAGCCGGGTCATCTCTATCCTGCTGGTGGTCGCCTCTATCTTCTCATAGAACTCGGCGAGTCTTGTGTATTCCACGAGAATAGTTTACACCTTAACGATCCTGTAGGTGAAGCTATCCGGTTCAAGGTAGTTGAGGGCAAATCCGTTAACCTCTGCATAGGGGTGTCCGAAGAAGGGCATAGGCTTTAAGACCTCCTGTCTGGGTTCAAGGTCTCCGTCCCTGAGCCAGTTGAAGGCTACCCAGTGGGGATCCCAGTTTCCGAAGAGGTACCTCCTGGCAAACTCAAGTCTCGGGTCTCCTTCTTTAAGCTTTTCCTTCAACCTCATCTTCGTGACGTCCGCAGGGTCAACGGGTATCCACCTTCCAGCCCAGAACTCCGCCCTGCAGTGCTGAGCCTTTGTGAGGTCTTTAGAACCCTCCTTTATGGAGAGAGTTCGGGAGATGTAGGCGGGCTCCACCCTTATACCGAAGACCTCCCTCGCAGGAATACCTACCGCCCTGCACAGGGCAACGAATATGGAGCTCTGGTCGGCACACTTGCCCCCTACCTTTCCGTCCCTCTCGTAGATCTCTATCAGGTCGTTCACGTTCCCCGGACCGCACCCCTTTACCTTTGGATCTCTGTAGGTGTTCTCCACGACCCACTCGTATATGGCGTAGGCTCTTTCAAGGGGTGTCCTCTTTCCCTTCGTTATCTCCCGGGCGAGCTCCCTCACCTTCCCGGTGGTCGGGACGTGCTGTGTGGCCTTCAGATAGAGCTTCAAGCTTTCGGGAACCCTGTAGCTTGTGTCCGTAAGCGGTACAGCCCTCTCC
>WGFS01000081.1 GCA_015492115.1 Aquificaceae bacterium | reverse complement strand
TTCCAGCGTTGGGAACATCAAAGGCAGCGTCTCCCTTGTCATCAGCGACGACCTTGTAGGATACCCTCTTAGCCTCATCCTTCACCTCTTCGTACTTCCTTCCTATGAACCTCTTGGACTCGTAAACGGTGTTCTCAGGGTCAAGGACAGCCCTTCTCTTTGCAGGCTCTCCAACGAGTATCTCCTTCTCCTTTGTCCAGGAAACTACTGAGGGTGTAAGACGGGATCCCTCCTGGTTCTGTATCACCTGAGGCTCATCGCCTATTATCACCGCAACGACAGAGTTCGTCGTCCCAAGGTCTATACCAAGGACCTTCTCCGCCATCTTTCCACCTCCTTTCTTTTCTGTGAAATATTTTAAACCTTTAGTGTATCCATGTCAAGTTTTATAAAAAGAGCTTTATTAACTCGCTTCCAGGCGGAAGGATCCCCCTGCGGGTTTTAGAGGAAATTCTTTAGAACGGGTCAGTCCTTCTTGACTATAGAGTCCATAAGCCTGTCAACGTCAAGTATCTCCATGAGCCCGTGCTCTGTCTGAGCGACGTGGCTCACGTAGGCGCTGTACCTTCCCACCATCGGGTTGGGCTCAAACTTGTCCTGCGTAACTCTGATAACCCCCACTATGCTGTCAACGAGCACGCCAGCCTTACCGTGGGCGGAGTCAAGGACAACTATACGTGTGGGTTCCTTAGATTCGTTCAGCTCAAGTATCTGCTTCAACGAAAGGACTGGTATTATCTCACCCCTGAGGTTTATAACCCCAACTACAAAGCTCGGTGTGTAGGGAACCTTCACCGTATCAAGAACCTTGGATATGGTTAGTATCTTCTTCAGCGGTATGCCTATGAGCTCGTCCTCTAAGGATAAGCCGAGAAACTCCTCAACGTCCGTAAGGGCTATATCGGGCTTTGTCTCTCCAACAGGCATTATGTCTGACATATCTCACACCTCACACGAGCGTTAAAGTCCTCATCTCCCTCTTCAGTATCCCGTCAAGGTCAAGGATGAGAACCACCTTACCGTCCCCGGTTATGGTAGCCCCAGAGATCCCCTGAACCTCACCTATTATCTTACCGAGGGGTTTTACGACAACCTCTTCGTCACCGAAGAGGTCCTCAACCGTGAAGGCTACCTTCTGACTTCCCACCTGGGAGACTATAACGTATCCAACGTTTCCACCGCCCATCTCAAGGGCTTCTCCAAGGTTTATAAGGGGTATGGTGAGCTCCCTCAGAATGAGAACCTCTTTCCCAGATACGGTGGTTATCTGGGCATCCTCGCCCTGAATTATCTCAAGGACGGAGTATATGGGTATTGCGAAGAGCCTCCCGTTCACTGAGACGAGCAGTGAGCGTATTATCCCCACGGTGAGAGGGAAGGAGAGGGTTATCTTAGTCCCCTTCCCCTGCTCGGTCTCTATGTCTATCGTCCCCCTGAAGGCTGAGACCGTGTTCATGACAACGTCCATTCCAACACCCCTTCCAGAGACCTGCGAGACGCCCTCAGCGGTGGAAAACCCTGGGTGGAATATGAGGAAGAGGGTGTCCTTCTCGGTCATCTTCTCAGCCCTGTCCGGTGAGATTATCCCCTTCTCAAGGGCTTTCTTCTTGACCTTCTCAACATCTATGCCCCTACCATCGTCGGATATCTCTATAAAAATTCTGTCCCCATGGTAGTAAGCGCTCAGCTTTACCGTTCCCCTCCTGGGCTTACCGAGCCTCTCCCTCTCGTCCGGAGGCTCTATACCGTGGTCAACCGCGTTCCTTATGAGGTGTATGAGGGGTTCCTCCAGCTTCTCAAGGACGGTCTTGTCCATCTCAGCATCTTCGCCCTCAAGGACGAGCTCAACCTCTTTACCGAGCATCCTTGCCAGATCCCTGACCACTCTCGGGAACTTCTGGAAGAGTCTCTTTACGGGTTGCATCCTCGTCTTCATAACCGCAAGCTGGAGGTCTCCCACTATGCGGTCAAGGGAGGACATGACGGTCTCAAACTCGTCAACGGTCTTGGACTGGTACTCCTCGTAGAGCTTCTGGAAAACCCTGAGAAGCCTGTTTCTCTCAAGGACGAGCTCTCCAACGAGGTTCATGAGGTCTTCTATCTTGCTGACGTCTATCCTGAGAACCTTCTCCCCTTCCGTTTTTATGGGAGGCTTTTTGGTCTCAGTTTTGGGCTGTTCTACCCTTGGTTCTTCTTTTGCCTTCTCCTCTTCCCCTTCTTCCTTAGCCACCTCTTCGGCGGGTTCTATCGCCCTCTCCTCGGGCTGGGGTGTTTCTCCGGAGGGTCTCTCCTCGGGCTGAGGGGTCCCTCCGCTGGCGACTATCCTGTCAAGCTCGTCTATAAGCTCAAGGGGTCTCTCATCGGGAGGGAGGAGTATGAGCTCCTCAAGTATCTCCTCTATGGGTTTACCCTTTAGATGCCCAAATCCATACTTATCAAGGAGATCATCTATGCTGGTCTCCTCCTTACCAACGGACGCTCCCTCACCCTGTTCAAGCTCTCTGAGCCTGCTAACGAGCTCTTCGGGTGTCTCAACTTCCTCACCCGCCTCATACCTGGGCAGGGAGGAGCGTATGAAATCAACGGCCTCCAGGATCGCATCGTTTATGTCGGGTGTAAGGGTAAGCTCTCCGCTCCTGAGCTTCCCGAGGACGTCCTCCGCAGCATGAGCCACCTCAACTATGGCGTTCAGACCGAGAAAACCCGCACCTCCCTTGAGGGTGTGCATAGCCCTGAAGGTCGCGTTCAAGAGCTCTTCATTCTGAGGGTCCTTCTCAAGCTCAAGGAGGTTCTCCTCAACCTTCTGAAGGTTGTCCTCAGCCTCAACGACAAACTCGTTGAATATATCCTTCATGTCCTCGTTTATCATTGCTTCTCTCCTCTACTCGCGAGCTTGTTCACCATCTCAAGGAGCTCCTCAGCATCAAACTTGACTATGAAGCCGTCCGCGTTCACCCTGAAAGCCCTCTGTCTGTTGGAGTCGTCGCTGAGGGTAGTATTTACCACCACGGGCAGACCCATGAGTCCGACCGTCTCCTTTATCTTCTTAGTGAGGGTCAGTCCGTCCATGTTGGGCATCTCTATGTCCGTTATAACGAGTTGTATGTAGTCTGTCACAGCCCTGCCCTCTTCCTTAGCCTTCTTTAGATATTCGTTGAGCATGTTCCAAGCCTGAAGACCGTCTTCAGCCAGGATAACCTTGTGCCCCGCGGTTTCAAGGATGTCCTTCACGATCTTCCTCGCGACCGCAGAGTCCTCAGCCAGGAGTATGGTTGCGGATCTCTCTGTCTTACTGGCTTCTTCGTAAGCCTCCGCTTCATGGAAGACCTTCAGGAGTCCTATGTCGTGGAGAATTCCTTCAAAGTCAAGGATTATGAGGAGTCCATCCTCCGTATCAACCACCCCAGTGATCCTGCCACCCATCTTCTGGTTAAGGGTCTCGGGAGCCTTCTTTATATCCTTCCAGGTTATCCTCCTTATCCTCTTCGCGTCGTGGACTATCACTCCCACGTTCTCCCTCAGGAACTCAAGGTGGAGCAGGAACTTCTTCCTCTCAGGGGGTTCCTCTATACCCATCCAGCGGGCGAGGCTTATCACGGGTATGAGCTTCCCTCTTATCTCAGCCATACCCTCAACTTCAGGAGGCATGTTGGGTATCTTGGTTATCTCGGGCATCCTGAGGACTTCTCTCACCTTCGCGACGTTGACACCGAATATCCACTCGTAAACGCCCTCTTCTCTGTCCTCGTAGAGTCTGAAGTCAACTATCTCAAGCTCGTTCTTTCCGGTCTCAAGGATGTCGGGCAGGGCACCCTTACTCTTTTCTGGAACCATCTGTATCCTCCACCTCTCGCAGAGCTTCCGCAAGCCTGTCAACTATCGTCTTTATCTCCTTAGAGAGCTTTGAGGTGTTGTCCGCGAGCTTTCTGAACTCCGAAGCGACCACAGCGAAGCCCTTGCCCGACTCACCCACCCTCGCAGCCTCTATCGCCGCGTTAAGAGCGAGCAGGTTTGACTGCTTCGCTATCTTCATAAGGCTCTCTGTAAGTTTGGAAAGCTCATCCATGTATTTTCCACATTCCAGGGTCTTCTCTTCAGCCATATCAAAGCCTCCAACTAACAATTATAGGTCTTAATCGGAACGTGAGCACTCAGCCTTTAATCTGTCAAGGTTTGACACTATCTCCCCTGCGACCTCCTTCACCCTGATGAGTCTCTCAGCGGCCTCCTGCTCCTTACCGGATTTCTTGAGCTCGTATATCTCCCTCGCAAGTCTGTGCAGTTCAACGTGCGGTGCCTCTATCGCTTTGAAGCTGTCAAGGTGACCGCAGTGTTCCTTACCCACCGAGTAGTACCACTTGCCGAGATAACACTGGGTATGGTCAACGAGCTCTGAGGGATCCATCTCAAGCTCACCCTCTATAAACTTGAGGAGCTTCAGTTTCCACATATTGTGGGCGACCTTTGCCTTCTCTATGCTGAAGGTGTCAAGCTGAAACCTCTGGACGTCTTCAAGGAGAGCCTTGAGCTTCTCCATGGTCTCGTTTGCCACATTTTTGAGTTCCATAGCCCTCCCCTTGTCCTCATCCGCAAGTCTGCTGAGCTCCATAACGGACTGGGTGAGCTGGTTAGCTGTGCTGGACTCTTCCTCGCCGGCTGTTGCAAGGGCGGATATCCTGGCTTCTACCTCTTTTATCTTCTCAGCAAGTTCTGAGATCGCATCGCTCGCCTTGTCCGACACATCCATACCTCTCTGGACAGACTCCAGTATCTTGGATATGAGGTCAACAGCCCTCGTGGTAGAGTCCCCTATCCCCTCAACTATCTCAATTATGTCCTTCGCGGATTCAGAAGTCCTCTCAGCGAGCTTCCTGACCTCGTCCGCAACGACAGCGAAGCCCCTTCCTGCCTCTCCAGCTCTCGCTGCTTCTATAGCCGCGTTTAGAGATAGCAGACTTGTCTGCTCCGCTATGGAGTTTATGGTGCCCGTAATCTCCCCTATCCTCTCCACAGAACCGCTGAGTTCCCTTATCACTTCCGAGTACTTCTGAACCGAGTTGTATATGTCCCTCATGCTGTCTATCAAACTGCCCAGAGTCTTATGGCTCTCGTTGAAGGTTGAGTACATGTTCTCCACGAGCTCCTTTGATTCAAGTATGTTGTCCGCATTCTGCTGAACTATCATGGAGAACTCTTCCGCCGACGTTGATATGGCGTTTATCTGCTCGTAAAGCCTGTTGAGGTTTTCCTCCATACCGTAAGCTATGTCCGTCAGCACTATAGCCTTGTCCGTCAGGTCGCTGGAGCTTGAGTAAGTCTTGGTAAGTATGTTCTTGAGGCTCATCACCATCGCGTTGAAGTTTTCGTAAAGGTCCCTGTACTCTCCGGAACTCACATCAACCCTTACCGTAAAGTCCCCACTGCTGAGCCTCTCCATAGCCTCGGACAGCTCCTTAATGACCTTATCAACCTCCCTTGCCCTCTCTTCCATCTTCTCCCTAACCAAACGCTTCAGCTCTGCGTAGAAGTCCGAGAGATCCTTTGTCGGGTCCTTGGCTTCCTCTATCCTGTCAATGTCAACGTCCACATCCCTGAGGAAGTCAAAGAAGAAGGCGTCAAAGACAGCCTGCATATCGTATATGAGAACCTTCGTTATAGCCTTTACCGCCTTCTCCCTGAACCCTGGCTTGAACCTGAAAGCTCTCTGAAGGTACTTTATTACGAGCTCTACATAGAGGGCGTAGCTTCCCACATACCACTTCATGGGCAGGTTCAGGACGTTGTGCACAGAACCTATCCTCAATCTCCTCTCAAAGTAAGGGAGTCCAAAGCTACCTCCCCTCTTTGCCTCCTCAAATATATCAAGGAAGTACTGTAGCTGTGACCTCTCCAGCTGGCTCCTGAGAGCCTCTACGCTTATGTTCTTCTTCTTTGCCACGTTTTCCAGAAACTCCCTCGTCTCGGGGAAGGAGAACTGAACGTCGTAGAACTCCTTCACTATCCTCGGTCCGTAGTCCCTCGCCCAGGAGTACAGAGCAGAGAGAGTCTCTGCATCCTCAGCGGTAAACCTCATGAACTCTTTTCTAAGGCGGAGGTTTTCCTCCGAAAGTCCGTACAAAGTCATCAGTGAACCTCCTTTACAAACACATGGAGTACTATGTTATACAAATTCGGAAAATGCTCTGCTATATTTAAACAGATGGCTGACGAAAGCTTCCTCTCCCAGGATGAGATAGACATGCTCCTCCAGAGTCTTGGTAAGGAGGAGGAAACAAAGGAGGAGGAGGTTTCCTACAAACCCTTTGATATAAACGAGCTTGAGCGCATATCCCCCACAAGGCTCGTAAAGCTTGAGCAGGTTGTGAACAGGTGGATAGCGAGTGCGACCATAGAGCTCAGGGGGATAATTTTCAACCTTGACAACATAGCCCTTTCGGAGATAAAAACGGAGAAGATATCGGACTTCGTCCTTAAGATACCCCTTCCCGCTGCCATAGCGGTGCTGAACATAGAGGTACTGAACGGCAGGATATATATGGTGCTTGATACAAGGCTCATATACACGATAATAAGCATAATCTTCGGCGGTCCTGCACAGCCCTACAAGGTTGAGGGCAAGAGCTTCACGAAGTTTGAGCAGAAGATAATAGGAAATCTCGTTGATATACTCGTGAAACACCTCAACAATGCGTGGGTTGAGCTCATAAGGGAGGGCGACATCCAGTTCGCGGGTATAGAGGATAACCCCAGAAGGCTTATAACGATAAGCAGGAACGAGATAGTGATAGTTATAACCCTTGAGGTGGAGATAGAGGGTTTCAAGGGATACATATACCTCGCCATACCCATGAAGACGATAGACCCCATAAAGGACATACTGAGAACCGCGGATACGGAGAGCGGGAACTTCAGAGACGTGATCTTATCAAGCCTCATGAACACTCCCGTTGTGCTGAACGCTGTATTCCCCCCGCTGACAATGAGGGTAAGGGAACTGCTTGAACTCAAAGAGGGTGACTTCGTGCCCCTTGACCCGCGTGCTACGGACTCTATAACCGTTAAAGTGGCAAGCGTCCCAATGTTCAGGGGAATTCTCGGTGAGTCCGCAGGGAGGAAGGCTGTTAAAATAAAGTCGTTCGCTGACCACTCCGTAAGGGGTTCGGAATGAAAGAGCTTGAAGGGATAATAAGAGAGCTCATAAACAACGTAAAGGAGCTGGAGAGCGTAATAGAGGGCATCAAAAAACCTGTCACCGAGAGCTCCCAGCTCCTACCAGAGACAGCCAAAAACATAGAGGACGTCATGGTCTTCCTTGAACAGACCTCCCACACCATAATGAACCTCCTGGAGCAGATAAACAAGAACTCAAACCAGATAAAGGAGGACGTTGAGTTCCTGCTATCCCTGAGCCCCATACCTAAGGTTAGAGAAAAACTTGAAACCATAAAGAGCAAAAATGAGGAGAACATAAACATACTGATGGAGCTGTACACCCACATGTCCTTCCACGACCTCGCTGGACAGCAGTTGAAAACCGTGATACAGGTTCTGGAGAAGATAAAGAGCACCCTCCTTGACATAATAGTCTCCCAGGTTGTCGCAGGTAAGGAACTGAAGGAGGAAGAGGTCTCAGGTATAAAGGGAAAGGTGAGTGAGCTCCTCTCTCAGGACAGGATAAACCAGGACGATGTGGATAAACTCCTTGAAGAATTTGGTTTATAGGAGGAAGAGAAGATGCCGATGCCCCCAACCGACATAAAGATCCTCGTAGTTGACGATATGAGCACCATGAGGAGGATAATAAAGACCATACTGAATCAGCTCGGCTACACAAATATTGATGAGGCTGAGAACGGGAAGCAGGCTCTGGCAAAGCTCAAGAAGGAGAAGTTTGACTTTGTGATCACGGACTGGAACATGCCCGAGATGGACGGGCTATCTCTCGTCAAGGCTATAAGAAGCGACGATGAACTGAAGCACCTGCCCGTCCTCATGGTTACCGCAGAGGCGAAGAAGGAAAACGTCATGGAAGCTCTGAAGGCTGGTGTAAACAACTACATAGTTAAACCTTTTACGCCGGAGGTTCTCAAGGAGAAGATGGAGAAGATATTTAAGTGAGGAGCCTGCTATGTTCTGGAACAAAGGGAGGATAAGGGAGCTTGAGGAGGAGCTCTCAAAGTGTAAAGAGGAGAACGCCCTGCTCAGAGAGCTCATGAACCTGATGGAGGAGGGTGTCGTCCTTCTGGAGAACGGAAACGTCAGCTTCATGAACGAGAGAGCCAGGGAGCTTTTGGGAGAGAGGTCTATAAGAGATCTCCCGACAGATGACCTTGAGGTAATAGCCCAGCGGTCAACCTTCGTGGTCTTCAAGAAGAAAGAGGAAGAGAAAGAAGAGGAACCTGTTGTGGAGAAGGAGAGTGCTCTCAACGAGGAGTGTATAAAGGACTTCATGTCCCAGATTGAACCCGTAATTGAAGACCTGAACAGGCTCTCTTCCAAATCCGCAGCGAGTTTCAGCGAGCTTGACGAGGTGTTCAGGATAGTTACAAACGGACTTGAGATAGTCCAGGACATGAACGAAGCTGTTAAGAAGACAGAGGAGTCAGTCAGAAGGGACATGGAGATAATAAACGATCTCACACGCGAGTCAGAGAACATAATCAAGATACTGTCCCTCATAAACGAGATATCCGAACAGACCAACCTTCTTGCCCTTAACGCTGCCATTGAAGCTGCAAGGGCGGGGGAAGTGGGCAGAGGCTTCGCGGTTGTCGCGGATGAGGTGAGACGTCTCGCAAGCAAGACGATGGAGTTTACCGACAACATAGACAACGTCCTGAAGGAGATAGACAAGAAGATAAACGATGCAAAAAGGCACATTGAGGAGGTGGCAAGGGAGGCAGATTACCAGAAGGAGCAGTCCTCAAACGTTGAGGAACTCTTCTACCTCGTCCAGTACAGGATGGAGGCTCTTAAGAGCAAGTACGAGGAGGTAGCGTCAAACCTTGAGTCTCTCATGAACATAATGCAGGACATAAAGAGGCTGGTGGAAGTCCGCTCAGAGGGAGAGTGATGAGCTCCTTCTGTAAAAAAGTCATAGAGTACATGTACGAGAACCGTCTGAACCAGTTCATATCCTCCTTTTACGAACTCTACCAGAAGTACAGCCACCTTGGTGAGGAGGGTTTTCTGAGGGAGTGGTTCCACCGTTCCATAATAAGAGACCTCGTTTACTACTTTCCCCCCTCCGCGATAGTAACCTCCTTTGAAGAGTTCAGGAGCTCAAGGGGGCACCTTCTCAGCGTGTACGTAAAGACCTACTGGAGTTTCTGCAAAAACCCAAAGAAGCATCCCGTAAAGATAGAGGAAGCGATGAAGTTCTTCGGTCTTGAGGAGCTGAACGAGAAAAAGCTGAAGGTCAATTACAGGAGGCTTGTGAGACAGCACCATCCGGACAGAGTTGGGAGAAGCAGGTCAGCTCACATGACCATGGTCAAGATAAACTATTACTATCAGATACTCAGGAGGTACTTGAGTGACAGACGCGACGAAGCTGTTCAGGTCAGGTAAGAGGTACAGGGGTTTTGTTCAGACTGATGAGACTACCCTGCCGGTTACGTTCACGGTCTATCCTGTGAACGCAAAGGAAGTTAGGCTCAAGTACCTTTTCCCCATAAGCATGATGGACAGGATAAGGAAAGGAACGGTAGTCTATATTCTCATAGAGAATGAAGATAGGCTGATAGGAGAACTGAGAGTTGTGGAAACAGATTCGGAGTCAAAAACCGTAACCACATCCCTTGACTTCGTCACCAGAGACAGGAGGAAGTTCCCACGGGTGTTCGTGAAAGGAATCCTTGATATAACGGTCAAACTGAGCTGTGAGGAGGGCGAGATCGCAGGCGAGGTTGTGGACCTCAGCATGGCTTCACTGGGGGTTGAGACCGGCAGGGATCTGAGAGAGCAGGAGTGCGATGTAGAGCTTTCCTACAGGGGACAAAGAATAAGGGTGAGGGGAAAGGTGGTGAGGAGTTCGGAAGGTGTGGTCATCCTTGAGTTCATAAACGGCAACAGCGAGGTTACGAACTTTCTCAGCAGGGTTTATTCAGACCTGTTCCTGAAAACTCAGAGGGGGCAGTAATTCACTTTAGCTTCTTCTTACCCGCACCTTCTACTATCCTCAGCTCTGCCCTCTCAACCGCGAGGGCTTCGTCGGGGACATCCTTTGTAATCACGGAGCCGCCTGCTACGTAAGCGAAGTTCCCTACCCTTATGGGTGCTATCAGCAGGGAGTTGCTTCCCACAAAGGCGTTCTTTCCGATCTCCGTTCTGTGCTTTTTCTTTCCGTCGTAATTTGCTGTGACAACACCCGCTCCCACGTTCACGTTATCCCCCACCTCCGCATCCCCTATGTAGGCGAGATGCTTTGCCTTTACCCTTTTACCGAGCCTGCTCCTCTTGACCTCAACAAAGTTACCCACCTCACTCCTCTCACCCACCACAGTTCTATCCCTCACGTGGGCGTAGGGACCTATCACAGCCTTATGCTCCACTCTGCTCCTCTCCACACAGGAGTATGGTTCTATAACCACGTCCTCTCCGAGTTCGGAGTCTTCAACCACAGCACCCGTCTTAATGACGACCCCCTTTGAGAGCTTTGTCTTCCCTTTTAGAACCGCATTGGGAAATATCTCAACGTTCCTTGAGAGGGTTACGTCGGGCTCTATCCACACGGTCTCAGGGATGTGGAAGGTAACCCCTCTCTGAGCCCAGTACTTTATGAGCTTCAGTCTGAGGATGTTCTCCGCAAAGCTGAGCTCCCAGCGGGTGTTTACACCCACTATCTCCGTGGGGTCTGAAGCCATGAAGCTCCTTATCTCGTAACCTTTGGAAACCATGTAGTCCACCACATCCGTTAGGTAGAGCTCCCCGGTCGCCTCGCTGGGCTTTATCTTGAAGAGGGCTTCCAGCAAGTAGGGAACGTAGAACATGTAAACTCCCCCGTTTACCTCCCTTATGTTCCTCTCCTGGGGGGTCGCATCCTTCTCCTCCACTATCCTGAGTATCCTGTCCGTTCCCTCCTCCTTAACTATTCTCCCGTAACCCGTAGGGTCCTGGAGAACAGAGGTCAGTATGACCCCTGCGAGCTTTACCTTCTCATACTCCTCAACGAGCAGGAGAAACCTCTGCATGTTCTTTATGGTGTCCGAGCTCACGAGGGGTGAGTCCCCGTTTATGATGAGAAGGTAGTCCTCGGAGTTCCTCCAGAAGTCAACGGACGAGAGGACTGCGTCTGCGGTCCCACCCTTGGGGTTCTCCTGATGGAAGTAGGCAAACTCCTCACCAAGGGTCTTCTTGACCTCCTCAGCCCCGTGTCCCACGACTATGGCTATGTCCTCTATACCCCCCTGCCTGATGGTGTTCACAACGTACCAGAGCATGGGTTTCCCAAGCAGTTCGTGCAGTACCTTTGGCTTATCACTCTTAAAACGTGTGCCCAGTCCAGCGGCGAGTACAACAGCCTTCATCTCTCCTCCTCTCAGGCTTTTGCGTCCTTAGCAACTCCTCTCTTTGAGCTCTCTATGAAGTTTATGAGAAGCTCTATGTCTTCGTTTCCCTTGAACTCCTTCTTCAGAAGCTCAATAGCCTCCTTCTTCAGAAGGTTGCTCCTGAAGAGTATCCTGTAAGCCTTCTTTATAGCCATTATCCTCTCTGCGGAAAAGCCCCTCCTCTGAAGACCAACGGTGTTCACACCGTAGAGCTCCGCATGCTGACCGGACGCCCGCGTGAAGGGGGGTATGTCCAGGGATACGCCTGTCAGACCACCCACCATGGCGTAGGGACCTATCCTTGCCCACTGGTGAACCGCTGAGAGTCCTCCTATGAAGGTGTACTCCCCAACCTCAACGTGTCCCCCGAGGGTTGCACAGTTCGCCATTATCACTCCCCTGCCCACAACGCAGTCATGGGCTACGTGGGAG
>WGFS01000080.1 GCA_015492115.1 Aquificaceae bacterium | reverse complement strand
GTTGTGTTTGCCATGATGGTCTTTATATTCAAGTTATGGAGGATAGTTAGATGAGCTGGGAGTGGTATTTATTCTTCATTATGGTCGCGCTTATAATAGGCGGTCTTCTTTACCTGTCCTACGAAGTCCTGAAAACTTCCGACAAAAGAGAAAAGACAACCTGATGCACATCCCCGTCCTCCTTGAAGAGTCCACAGAACTCCTCTTAGGAAACGGAGGTAAGCTCTACCTTGACTGCACCCTCGGTCTGGGAGGACACACCAGGAGGATACTTGAGAAAAACCCCGAAGCTTTCGTGATAGGGATAGACAGGGACGAAGAGGCTATAGAGCTCGCCAAGGAGAACCTCAAGGAGTTTGAGGGAAGGTTTTCCATATACAAGGCTGATTTCGCGTACCTTGACGAGGTTCTAAGAGCGGAAGGTATAGATAAGGTGGACGGTATACTCCTTGACCTCGGGGTATCCATGCTCCAACTAAAGAGCGAGAGGGGCTTCTCCTTCCAGATAGATGCTCCCCTTGACATGAGGATGGACAAGGAACAGAAGTTAACAGCTTACAGGGTCGTGAACGAGTATCCCGAGAAAGAGCTTGCGAGGATTCTATGGGAGTATGGGGAGGAGAGGCTCAGCAGGAAGATTGCGAGGGCGATAGTTCAGTACAGAAAGAAAAAACCTATAGAGACCACGAAGGAGCTCGCTGATATAGTCCTCTCCGCCTATCCCGAGAGGCTCAAGCACGGGAGGATCCACCCGGCAACCAAGACCTTTCAGGCTATAAGGATAGAGGTGAATAAAGAGCTGGAGAGCTTGAAGACCGCCCTTGAGAAGACACCAGACCTCCTCAACCCGGGAGGGAGGCTCGTTGTGATAAGCTTTCACTCCTTGGAGGATAGAATAGTGAAGAACTTCTTCAGAGAGCACTCACGCCTCTTCAGGATCCTTACCAAGAAGCCCATAACCCCCTCCGAGGAGGAGATAAGTATGAACCCCGCGAGCAGAAGTGCTAAATTAAGAGCAGGGGAGAGGATATGAACCCGTTTCTCGCGGTCGGCTTGGGAGTTCTTATATTCCTCGCCAACATGCTTTACTCCGCCTACTCCATAAAGATCTTGAAGGAGCACTCCCGGAAGCTGAGCACCTACAAGAGCCTGAAGGAGGAGAACCTGCGCCTCAGGGCTGAAATAGAGAAGATGCTGAACATAAAGGAGCTTGAGAGATACGCCTTACGGCGTGGTTTTAAACCCTTCAACTGGGAGGAGTTCGCCCTCATACTTTTCAAAGAACCTTCAAAGAAAGGTCGCACCAGGAAGCACCGTAGATGATAGAGCCTGAAGAGATGTAGTTCACCCCCTCAACAGCGTAATCCTTCACGTTCTCAAGGGTTATGTTTCCCGAGACCTCAACCTCAGCCCTTCCCCTGACGGCCTTCACCGCTTCCCTCACCTCCTCGGGGGAGAAGTTATCCAGCATGACTATGTCAACACCGAGTTCAAGAGCCCTTTCAAGCTCCTCCAAGCTTTCCACCTCCACCTCTATCCTGTAAGCTGGGCTCACCCTATCTTTAACCCTCCTCACAGCAAGTTCAAGCCCTCCCGCCACCCTCTTGTGATTGTCTTTAATCAAAGCCATGTCGTAGAGGGCGAACCTGTGGTTAGAACCTCCCCCCACTCTCACCGCATACTTCTCAAAGAACCTGTATCCAGGGGTGGTCTTACGTGTGTCCAGAATCCTTATCCCAGTCCCCTCCAGCGCCCTTACGAACTTCCTCGTCTTCGTCGCTATACCCGATAGGCTCTGGAGAAGGTTCAGCGCCAGCCTCTCCGCGCTAAGTATTATCTCTGCCCTCCCTTCAAGCTCAAGGATCGTGTCTCCCTCTTCAAACTCATCTCCTTCGCTCACGAGTGGCTTTACGTAGACACCTCCAAGCATTAAAAAAAGCTCCTGCACGAAGGGAAGCCCTGCGAGAATCCCCTTCTGTTTAGCCTTCACCACCGCGCGAGCGGTCTCTTCAGAAACTACAAGCTCTGTAGTTAGGTCTCCCGTCCCGAGGTCTTCTTCCAGAAAACGCTGGAGCTGGGAGCGAACAAAGAGCCTGTTCATCGCTTATATGTTATCATTCACGCGATGCACAGACCCATGATAAT
>WGFS01000079.1 GCA_015492115.1 Aquificaceae bacterium | reverse complement strand
CCGCTCTTGACAGCCAGCAAGCCAACGCCGGGCTTAGGTCTGAGGAACTCCCCCGGCTTTGCCCTCGTTCCCTCCGGAAATATGGCGATGTGGCATCCTCTGTGGAGGAGATCAAGGGTCATCTCCAGTGTGTCCACATCTCCAGAACCCCTCTTTATGGGAACAGCCCTCATGTGCCTTATGAACCATCCGAGGGGCGGTTTGAACAGCTCCTCCTTTGCAAGGAAGACGAGAGGTTCAGGGAAGGCAGAGTTAAGAACGGGCGGGTCAAGGTGGCTCCTGTGGTTGGAGGCGACTATGAAAGGACCGCCTGGCGGTATGTTTTCAGCTCCGTAAACCTTTATCCTGAAAAGCTTCCTGAAAAGGGGCTTGGCTACCGGACAGAAGGGTCGTATCAGGAACCTTCCTACGGGCGTTATCGGACAGCTCAACTACTCCTTCCTCTCTACCTTCTCCTTCAATAACTTCACAAACTCTTCCACCGTCATAGAGCCGAGGTTCCCCTCCTTCTTGCTCCTGACCGAGACGGTTCCAGCCTCAGCCTCCCTGTCGCCCACAACGAGAACGTAGGGTATCTTCATGAGCTCCGCTTCCCTTATCTTGGCGTTCATCCTCTCGTCCCTCTCGTCCATGTCCACCCTGAAGCCCTCTTCCTGAAGTCTTGAGAGAACCTTTCTCCCGTAATCAAGATGCCTGTCCGCTATGGGAACGATCCTCGCTTGGGTGGGTGAGAGCCATACGGGAAGAAGTCCTGCGTAGTGCTCAAGGAGTATGCCCGTGAACCTCTCTATGGAACCCAAGAACGCCCTGTGGATCATGTAGGGTCTGTGCTTCTGGTTGTCGGGGCCCACGTAGGTCATATCAAAGCGCTCGGGGAGGTTGAAGTCAAACTGAATGGTGGAGCACTGCCAGAGCCTCCCTATGGCGTCCCTTATCTTCACATCTATCTTTGGTCCGTAGAAGGCTCCTCCCCCTTCGTCTATCTCGTATGAGTATCCCAAGTCCTCTACAGCCTTCTTGAGAGCGTTCTCGGAGACCTCCCACTGCTCGTCGGAACCTATCGCATCCTCTGGCTTGGTGGAGACGTATATCTTGAAGTCCTCAAAGCCGAAGTCCTTTAGCATGGAGAGGGCGAGATCAAGGGTATCCCTTATAACATCGTCCACCTGTTCGGGAGTGCAGATTATGTGGGCGTCATCCTGAGTGAAGCCCCTCACCCTAAGGAGCCCGTGGAGGACTCCCGACATCTCGTATCTGTAAACGGTGCCAAGCTCGGCGAGTTTTATGGGAAGTTCCTTGTAACTCCTGACCCTGCTCTTGTATATGGCTATATGGAAGGGGCAGTTCATGGGCTTTACGTAGTACTCCTCTCCCTCCATCTCCATGGCGGGGAACATGTTGGGCTTATAACACTCAAGGTGTCCGCTTGTCTCCCACAGCTTGGACTTACCAACGTGGGGTGTATATACGAACTGGTACCCCCTCTTTATGTGTTCTTCCTTCCAGTAGTCCTCAAGAACCTTGCGGTAGATAGAACCCCTCGGGAGCCATAGGACCAGACCAGCCCCCACGTTCTCGTCTATCATGAAGAACTCAAGCTCCCTTCCCAGCTTTCTGTGGTCTCTCTTCTTAGCCTCCTCGTAGAACCTGAGCCTCTGCCTCAGCTCCTTGTCCGACCAGAAAGCCATGCCGTAGATTCTGGTAAGCTGGGGCTGGTCAGCCTTTCCCATCCAGTAAGCTCCGGAAATGGAGGTGAGCTTGAAGGAGCCAGCCTTTCCAGTTGAAGGGAGGTGAGGTCCCCTGCAGAGGTCTATGAAGTCCCCCTGCTGATAGACGGATATAACCTCCTCCGGAGGTATCCTGTTTATTATGTCTATCTTGTACTTCTCCTTGAGCTCATTAAAGAGCTTTACAGCCTCCTCCCTCTCAAGCTCCTTACGTAGTATGGGGTAGTCCCTCTTTATAATCTCCCTCATCTTCTCCTCTATCTTGGGCAGATCCTCCTCCGTTATCCTGTGCCCTTCCACCTCCACGTCGTAATAAAAGCCCTCCTCGGTTGTGGGTCCCACTCCGAGGTGAACCTTCTCGGTGCCGTAGAGCTCCTTGAGTGCCTGTGCCATTATGTGGGCGAGGGAGTGCCTCATTATCTCAAGGCTCTCGGGATCGTTCTTATATATGGGCTTTATCTCTCCGCCTTCCTTTATGGGGGTCTGGAGGTCTATTATCCTATCCCCTACCTTACCCCCTAAGGCGTCTTCTATCCCTGCCTTCTTGAAGACCTCTCCGAGGGGTGTACCCTTCTCTACTTCAACCTCTCTGCCGTTTATGACAACCTTTACCTTCTCTTCTACCTTCATAGTCTTCATATTTTACTATCTTAATGTTTAGGCACTGACACAAAAGGGGGTAGATATGGGTGCGGGTATCTTAATACTGTTGATCTCCTTCCTTTTTTCTCTCTCCCAGACCGTCATAGAGGCGCACAGGGGAGCGGTCAGAGATCTTGACCTCGCGGGCAAGTTCTTCGTTACCTGCGGTGACGACGGCTACATAAGGGTATGGAACCTGTCTGGCAGGAAGATCCTTGAGATAAAGAGTCACAGGGGAAAGGTTCTCTCCGTGGCAATAAACAGGAGGGGTTTTATAGCCTCTGCTGGAGACGATATGTCCATAAGGATATGGAGGCTACCTACCGGGAAGCTCGTGAAGATCCTGAAGGGACACGAAGAGTACATCAGAGCCCTCGCTTTCTCAAGGTACGGTAAGAAGCTCGCCTCGGGGGACGACCTGTGGGAGATAAGGCTGTGGGATGCCCAGGACTGGAAGCTGATAAGGAAGCTTGAAGGGCACGGTGGATGGATCTTCTCCATAGCCTTCTCCCCCACGCAGGACATATTCGCGTCCGCAAGCAAGGACAACACCGTGAGACTCTGGTATCCCGACGGTTCCTCGGTGGTTCTTGAGGGACATACAGACTACGTTTACGACCTCTCCTTCTCACCCGATGGCAAGAGGCTCGTGTCCGTTGGAAACGACGGCTACCTGATAGTCTGGGACGTGACCACCCAGCAGGGGCTTCTGAAGCTGAAGGCGCACGAGGGTGCGGTTTATACAGTCCATTACTCCCCCAGGGGAGATCTAATAGCAACCGGTGGGTTTGATTCGGTGATCAAGCTCTGGGACGCAAAAACCCTCTCCCTCGTCGGGACGTTGAAGGGGCACAAGGGCACTGTAACGAAGCTCAGGTTTTCACCCGACGGCAGGAAGCTCGTATCGGGGGACGACAGGGGAAGGGTGATCATATGGAACCTGAGGTAGCTACTGTTCCCCTTCAATCCTCATGGCTATGGCTACGAGTATATCCCTGAGCCTCTTCAATCCCCGTGAGGGGTTTGACTTTATTTCCTCGTAGTTCTCACCCACCTGGTAGTAGAGGTCAAGGAGCTCGTAATCGTAGTTTGACTTGATGAGGAGGGCTTCCAGAAATTTCCTCAGCTTGTAGTTCAGGTCTTCAACATCTTCGCGGGTAGGGGACTCAAGGGCGTCCACCTCCTCCATGAGCTGGTATAGTTCCTCAAGCCTTAACTCCTGTTCTTCCATGACTTCCCTCCCACTTTGTGTAATTCTCTATAAGAATATAATCTTCTTCCATGAGAGCGGTAGTTCAGAGGGTTGAGGAGTCCTACGTCAAGGTTGATGGGAAGATAGTGGGGAGGATAGGCAGGGGGCTGAATATACTCCTCGGAGTCAAGAAGGGTGACGGAGAGGAGGACGTTGAGAAGCTCGTCAGGAAGATCGCAAACCTCCGCATATTTGAGGACGATAAGGGGAAGTTCCAGCACTCACTCCTTGACATAGGGGGAGAGGTTCTCGTGGTCTCCCAGTTCACCCTGTACGCGAACGTCAAAAAGGGCAGGAGACCGAGCTTTGAGCTTGCGGAGAGCCCCCAGAGGGCTGAGGAGCTGTACAACAGGTTCGTTGAGAGGTTCAGGGAAGAGGGTGTTAAAGTTGAGACCGGTGTCTTCGGTGCCATGATGGACGTCTTCATAAGGAACTGGGGACCAGTAACCCTAATTGTGGATTCGGAGGAGCTCTGAACCTATCTTATTCTCAGGAGGGGAAGGATGGGTGAAAAGGAAAAGAGAACCATACTTGAGTGTGTCGGACCCTGTATAGATAAGATCAGGGAACACGCAGAACTGAAGGAGCTCTACAGGAAGCTGGCTGAGAAAGAGGAGAAGAGGATAGCGGACATACTTCCAGAGAAGATAGAGGACTACCACAGGAAGATGAAGAGCTACATAAAGGGGCTCGTAGAGGAGATAAAGGCGAGCAGAGAGACCTACGAGAGCCTGAGTCCTGGTGAGCAGAAGGAACAGGTAAAGCAGGATATTGAAGATCTTGAGAGGGAGCTCTTCTGCTGTATATTTGAACTTTTTGAACTCTATCATTACTTCAGAACCCTTGAGGAGCTCTCAGACCAGCACATAGAGCAGGCACTGAACATACCGGGGAGGCTCGTCTATGAACTTTTCCTTGAGCTCAAAGGCGTCCGTTAGCCTCATACTTCTGGGTGCCCTTCTGCTGTTTTTGGGATGTTCATCAACGGTAAGCCAGCTACCTCCGGAGGAGGTCCTCAAGCTCTACTTCTCCCACCTTTCCGCAGGTGATATAGCCTCCGCGTCCGAGCTCAGGTACAACCCTTTCAGAGAGTGGGGCTACATGAAGGAAGCCCTCAGCATGGCTGTAGTCCTCGCCCTTATGAGCGTTGTGATAAGGTTCACCGGGATGAACCCATTCAGCACCATGTTCAACTGCTGGCTGATAGAGAACTTCGTTTCTCCAGAGAACAGGAAGTACGTGCTCCTGGCGGTAGGTGCTGTATTTCTACTTACCCTCTGGTCTATCTATCACTTCTTCACCTCTTACCTCCAGAGGATAGTGGTGACAGCGGACAAAACCGCCTTTGAAAACTCCCAGATAGAGGTAGTTGGAACGGAGATAAAGGGTGACAGGGCGTACGTTGAGTACGTCCTCATACTTCCCGACGGCAGGGAGTTTGAGAAGAGGGCTGAGCTCCGGTTCCAGGACGGTATGTGGCGTGTCAGAAAGCTTTGAGCTCTGTATAATATATGTATGGTAGAGGTTGAAAAGTTACTGAAGGAAGGTCTGACCTTTGATGACGTCCTGCTCGTTCCCGATTACTCGGAGGTTTTACCCCACGAGGTTGATGTCTCAACTTACATAACAAAGCGTATAAAGCTGAACATCCCCATAGTTTCCGCTGCTATGGACACGGTCACCGAGGCACGGCTTGCGATCGCCCTGGCACGCGAGGGTGGTATGGGGATAATCCACAGGAACATGCCCATAAAGGAGCAGGCTCGGGAGGTTGAGAAGGTAAAGAAGTCTGAGAGCGGAATGATACTCAACCCTGTAACAGTGAGACCGTCCGCCACAGTCAGGGAAGCCCTTGAGATAATGGAGAGGTACAAGATATCGGGCGTTCCTGTGGTTGACGAGAACGACAAACTCGTAGGAATACTCACAAACAGGGATCTGAGGTTCATAAAGCCCACCGATTACGACAAGCCCGTATCCTTCTTCATGACGAGGGAAAACCTCGTAACCGCTCAGGAGGGTATAACCCTTGACGAAGCGACGGAGATACTCCAGAAGTTCAAGGTGGAAAAGCTCCCTATAGTTGATAAGGAGGGAAGGATAAAGGGTCTCATAACCATAAAGGACATAGTCAAGAGAAAGAAGTACCCCAACGCCTGCAAGGATGAGCTCGGAAGGTTGAGGGTGGGCGCCGCGGTTGGAACCGGAGAGGATGCCCTTGATAGGGTCTCAGCCCTCGTTGACGCCGGAGTTGACCTAATAGTCGTCGATACAGCCCACGGTCACTCAAAGAGGGTTCTGGATACAGTTCAGAAGGTAAAGGCGACCTTTCCGGAGCTTCAGGTCGTTGCTGGCAACGTGGCTACCGCCGAGGGGACTAAGGCGCTCATAGAGTCGGGAGCGGATGCGGTGAAGATAGGCGTTGGACCGGGTTCTATATGTACAACGAGGATAGTCGCCGGTGTGGGAGTCCCCCAGATAACAGCGATCATGTCCGCATACAACGTTGCAAAGGACGAGGAAATTCCCATAATAGCGGACGGAGGGATAAGGTATTCGGGAGACATAGTTAAAGCTCTTTCCGCAGGTGCGAGTGTTGTCATGCTGGGCAACCTCCTCGCTGGCACTGAGGAGGCTCCCGGGGAGACGATCTACTATCAGGGCAGGGCTTACAAGGTTTACAGGGGTATGGGTTCCCTCGGTGCGATGGTTACGAGGCTATCCTCCGACAGATACGGACAGGACAAACTTGAGAAGTTCGTTCCGGAAGGCATAGAGGGGAGGGTTCCCTACAAGGGTAAGCTTAGCGACGTTATATACCAGCTCGTTGGCGGTCTGAGGTCTGGCATGGGATACACGGGCTGTAAGACGGTAAAGGAGCTGCATGAGAAGGCTAAGTTCGTGAGGATCACGTGGGCTGGATACAGGGAGTCCCACGTCCACGACGTTCAGATAACGAGAGAGGCTCCAAACTACTGGGTGGAGTGAGCCATGCAGTTCAGAGAGACAGACCTTCCGGGCGTCGGCAAGAGGTACACCCTTGAGCTTGAGGGTGGAGGAGAGCTGACCCTTATAATCCACAACACGGGAAGGAGGGAGATATACATAATAGAGGACGAGGAGGAGGAGCCCACCTGCGTAGTATCCCTGACCGAGGACGAGGCGAAGGACCTTGGCTTCCTGCTCGCCGGGACAACCTACCAGCCCGTGGCCCCCGAGAGAATGGAACTGATAATGAAGGAGATGGTTATGGAGTGGGTGAGGGTGGGGAAAGGTTCAAGCCTTACAGGAAAGACGATAGCCGAGGCTCAAATTAGGAAGAGAACGGGGGCTTCGGTGGTCGCCATAATACGAGGAGAGGATATGCTCGTCAATCCCGACCCCAACGAAACCCGGATACTCCCTGAAGATATCCTCGTTGTAGCTGGAACGAGGAAACAGATAAAGAACTTCCTTGAGTACTGCGGAGACTGCTCAACCTGAGTTATGGAACACTCCCTGACCCTCCTTCAGATAAACCTCCTCTTCATAGCCATGTTCGTTACAGCTCACTTTCTGAGGAAGCTTCAGGTTCCTCCGATAATATCCTTCCTACTCGTGGGCTTTCTGGCAAAGTTCTGGCTCACTCCGGAGAGCACCAAACCCCTTGAGCTCTTTAAGGAAGCGGGGATAATCCTCCTCTTCTTCTTCATAGGGCTTGAGTACTCCTTTGAGAGGCTCAAGAACATGGTATCCGTATGGAAGCCGGGGATCATAGACCTCCTCCTAAATTTCTTCCCGATACTCTTCCTATCCCTTCTCTTTGGTTTTGAGCCGGTAACTTCACTCATAATCGCAGGGGTCTTCTATCCCTCCAGCACTTCCATAGTTGCCAAGCTCCTCATGGACTTCAAGCGTCTGGCTTCTCCGGAGGCGGAGCTCCTCATAGGGATACTCATATTTGAAGACCTCGTCGCAGTTCTCCTGCTCTCCTTTCTTATACCGATGAGCGAGTTCGGTAGCCTTGAGCCAGAGGCTATACCCATAAGCCTTCTCAAGATCCTCACGGTTCTCGTCCTTTTTTATTTTCTTCACACCTCTGTTCTTCCCAGGATAAGGGGATGGCTGGACAGAGCATCAGAGGATGAGAACTTCGTGTTCTTTCTTCTGGGAGGTGTTCTGGCTGTGGGACTCCTGTTCAAGAAAGCGGGGCTCTCCGAAGCTCTGGGGTCCTTTCTCCTCGGCGTGCTTGTACCAGAGACACGCGTTGTGGAGAACATAGAGCACCACCTGTCAGCCTTCAAGGAGCTCTCCATAGGGGTATTCTTCTTTTTCTTTGCCTACGAGAGTGAGCTTACTCTCCCCAAGCACATGACCTTCGTCCTTACACTGATAGTCCTCGGAGTCCTGCTAAAGATAGTTTCCACATACCTTGCGGGTTACGTCTATGGTATGAAGAGAAAGGCTCGCCTCAGAACCTCCCTCTCCTTCGTTCCCAGGGGTGAGTTCTCGGTGATAATTGCATCTCTGGAGCCTTCGGTGAAGCTTCTCTCCATACCTTTCATATTTGCGACAGCCCTGATAGGAAGCTTTCTCTTTGTTGTCGCACCGAGGATCGCAGACATGGTGTATCCACCTAAAAGGAGACCTCCGAGGAAGAGAGTTCGTAAAGAGCTCTCTCCAGCTCCATCCTCTTAGCGTCAAGGTCATCTTCCTCCCCAACGGTTATGGGCTCTCCAGTGAGAACTACCCCTCTCGTGAAGGGGTAGGGTATCGTAAACCTGTCCCATGAGTTCAGCACTTTGGCTCTCTCCAGCTTGACCACAGCGGGAACTATCCTCGCACCCGTCTTCTGGGCGAGGAAGACAACACCCTTTTTGACCTTGAAGGCTGGACCCTTTGGACCGTCAACGGTTATAGCCACGTTCTCACCCCGCCTGAGAACCTCTATGAGTTTGAGAGTTCCTGTCCTGCCCCCCTTCTCAGCCCTGCCCTCCTCAGTGGAGCCCCTTACAACCCTGTATCCGAGTCCTTCCGCTATTTTCGCCGCCAGATCTCCGTCTCTGGATCTGCTGGCTATCGTGTATATCCCCCTGTCCATACCGTAAAGTATCAAGGACAGTGCCTGTCCGTGCCAGATAGCGTATATTGTCTTCCTGTCCCTGTCAAAGTCGTACCTCCTCTTCCAGCGTATGGTTCTGGCGAGCATCCTTATTAGGAGAACAACAGCCGGCATCAGGGCGAGGATCAACTTGAGCTTGATTAACTTGAGTCTTTTCCGCATGTCCTGTAGATGATATTATTACTAAAAACCCTGTGAGAGGTGAGTTATGGAAGAACAGTACGTTGCGGTTCCCTTCAGCTTGGTAGGATTCTTCGTAACCAACAGACCCGTTGAGGAGAGCATAAGGGACGACCTGACCCCTGAGGAGCTGGAGAAGCTCCAGGACATAATAGCCAAGTTCCTCTTCAAGGAGGGCGTCAGGGTAGCCCTATATCCCTCCGTAGTCCCCCCTGACCAGGCGGAGGAGGCGGTCAACGAACTTGAGAGCATGATATTCGGAGAGGAGGAGGAATGAGCACGAGGGTAGTTGTCTGCGGTGCTCTCGGTCGTATGGGAAGGCGGATAATAGAGCTCTCCCTTCAGGACTCCGAGGTTGAGGTGGTCGGAGGGGTTGAGCATCCCGACTGCATCCCTTCCCTTGACCTCGGAGAAGCCCTCGGTAAGGAGGAGCTCAGGGGAGTCCCTCTGACGAGCAGGCTGGAGGAACTCCTCCCCAACTGCGATGTGGTTATAGAGTTCTCCGGGAACACGACCGCCGCTGTAGGGCACGCAAAGCTCGCGACCCTTGATGGAAAGGCTATCGTGATAGGAACCACGGGCTTCACGGAGCAGGAGATCTCCGAGATAGAGGAGTGCTCCAGGAACGCCCCTGTTCTCCTCTCTCCCAACATGAGCCTGGGGGTCAACCTCCTCTTCAAGCTCGTGGAGCTCACAGCGAGGGTTCTGAAGGACAAGAACTTTGATATGGAGGTGGTGGAGATCCACCACAGGTTCAAGAAGGACGCCCCCAGCGGGACTGCGGTAAAGCTCGCCCAGATACTGAAGGAGCAGGCAGGTTTAGGGAGGGTGGTCTACGGAAGGGAGGGAGAAGCCCCCAGGGAGGACAAGGAGCTGGGAGTCTTTGCGGTGAGAGGGGGAGACGTGGTCGGAGACCACACCGTTTACTTTCTGGGCTTTGGAGAGAGGATAGAGCTCACCCACAGGGCTACCTCAAGGGACACCTTCGCCAAAGGGTCTGTGGAGGCCGCCAAGTGGATAAAGGGGAAAGAACCGGGCATGTACACCATGTTTGACGTCCTGAATCTATGAGAGAGCATGACCTCCAGAAGCTTGAGTATCACAAGATAAAGGAGAAGCTGAAGGAGTTCACCAACTCCCCCGCAACCCGGGAGCTCTTGGACGACCTCAGACCGATAAATGACAGGGAGGAGCTCAGCGCGGAGATTGAGCTTTACAGATCCTTTGAGAAGGTAGAGGGGCTGAGCCTTTACAGCTTTGAGGACGTAAGGGAGATCCTCAAGAGGTCACGGATAGAGGGTTCTATCCTCAGCGTTGAGGAGTTTCTTACCCTCCTGAACATCCTAAAGCTGATAAGGGAGGTGAGAAAGGTAGTGGGCAAACATGCGGAGAGCGAAGTCCCCCTCAGAAAACTCTCCCGCCGGCTACATCTCTTCTCCTCCCTTGAGAATCTCATAGAGTCCACAGTGGACAGGAGGGGCTTCGTGAAGGACTCCGCAAGCGAGGAGCTCTTCAACGTCCGAAAGAGCATACGGGGGATAGAGAAGGAGGTCATGGACAGGCTTGAGAGCCTCTTCAAGCGTCCCGATGCTGACAAGGTCTTCACCGACAGGATAATAACCCTCAGAAACAACCGCTACGTGGTTCCCGTAAAAAGCTCGCAGGTGAGGAAGGTCTTCGGCATAGTTCACGGCACCTCCTCTTCGGGCTACACGACCTACGTTGAGCCCCAGTTCGTAATCCAGCTCAACAACAAGCTCACCGAGCTGAAGGCTCAGGAGGAGGAAGAGGTAAGGAAGGTTCTCAGACGGATAACCTCCTACGTGGGAGACTTTGCTGACAAGATAGAGGAGAGCTTTGAGACCCTCGTCAGGATAGACCTACTGCAGGCAAAGAGAAAGCTCGCCCAGAGCTACGAGGGTAAGTTTCCCCAGATCGGGGAGCACGTAGAGCTGAAGGATGTTAAGCACCCTCTACTCGCCCTCATGAACCCGGACACCGTCCCTGTGAACATAGTCCTGAAGGAGAAGAGGGGGCTCATACTCACAGGACCCAACACTGGAGGCAAGACGGTTGCCCTGAAGACGCTCGGTCTCGTGACTCTCATGGTGCAGAGTGCCATACCCGTCCCTCTGTCGGAGGAGAGCGTTATAAGGGTCTTTGAGAGGGTCTTCGCTGACATAGGGGACGAGCAGAGCATAGAGCAGAACCTATCTACCTTCTCCTCACACATGACCAACATAGCCGAGTTTCTCCCAGAGAGCGACCAGAACACCCTCGTCTTACTTGATGAGCTGGGCGCAGGGACAGATCCAGTTGAGGGCTCAGCCCTTGGGATAGGGATACTTGAGTATCTGAGAAAACGCTCTGCGTGGGTCTTCGCTAACACCCACCACACACCCATAAAGGTCTATGCGGTGAACTCCGAGTACTTCGTGCCCGCGAGCGTTCTCTTTGACAGGGAAACCCTCAGACCACTCTACAGGATAGCTTACAACACCATAGGTGAGAGCATGGCTTTTGAGGTTGCCAAAAGGTGCGGAATACCGGAGGAGGTCATAGAGGTAGCTAAAGGGAGCATGGAGTCCACGGGGAGGGAGTACATGAGCGCCATGGAGAAGCTCTCTGATTACACGAGGGAGTACGAGGAGAAGCTCGCAGAACTTGAGAGGCTCAGGGAGGAGCTCAGCAGGGAGAAGGAGAGGTACGAGGAGCTCTACAGGGAGTACATGGAGTTCAAGAAGAAGGGGTGGAAGTCCGCCTACAAGGAGGCTAAGGACTATCTCAGGAAGCTCCTCGCGGAGGGGCAGGAGGTTCTCAGGAAGGCTAAGAGCAGGGAGGAGCTTGAGGACTTCATAAGGGAGCAGGAGCAACAGCTAAAGCTCTTCGTCCCCGAGGAGAAGAAGGAAGAGATTAGGGTAGGGGATCTCGTTGAGTTCATGGGGAAGAGGGGCAGGGTAACCCAGATTAAGGAGGACAAGGCTTACGTTAACCTTGAGGGCATGAAGGTGTGGGTGAACGTGGACGCCCTCACAAAGGTAAAGGAGAAACCCTCTCCTAAGAAGGAAGTCCCCACCCCGAAGGGGTCTATATCAAAGACAGAGATAAACCTCATAGGGATGGACGCCAACACCGCTCTGATAGAGCTTGAAAAGTTCCTTGAGGAGGCTCACTCCGCAGGGCACAAGACGGTAAAGGTGATCCACGGGGTAGGAAAGGGGGTTCTGAAGAAGGTCGTTCACGAGTTCCTCTCCAAGTCGGAAAGGGTCAGGTTTTACAGGGAAGCCTATCCGAGGGAGGGAGGAGCGGGGGTGACGGTGGTCTACCTTGACGTGGGGGAGTAGTATTATAAGACCATGGCTATGGCTATAGAGGTTATACCTGTGGG
>WGFS01000078.1 GCA_015492115.1 Aquificaceae bacterium | reverse complement strand
GTTTTATTTAAGAAAATAAGAATAAGCTTATATGCATTATTAATTCATATTTATCAGTAACTTACACTTTAGCTTATAGACCGTGCAAAAATAGTTCCATGTTAATTAAAAATTAGTTCGTTTTACGGGCGATTTTTGGGATATTTAATATAAAACAACGTTTTATTTAATTAAAAATTTGACAATTCAAACACCTTTCTGTAAACTTTAAAACGAAATTTTAATAAGGAGGTGTGCGGGATGGACAAGGAAAAGCTTGAGGCATACCATCGGGAGAATGTGCGTCTCATCACCATTCTCCTGGCGATCTGGTTCGTTGTTTCCTATGTGGGGGTCTTGTTTGCAAAGCCCCTGAGCAAGCTGTCCATATTTGGCTTCCCCATGCATTACTGGGTTAGCGCCCAGCTGTCGGTTATAACCTTTGTAGTCCTTATATTCGTTTACGCCTACGCTATGAACAAGCTTGACCAGAAGTACGGAGTGGAGGAGTGAGCCATGGAACAGTTCATAGGTTACATAATAGTATTCGGTATAGTGATCCTTTTTATGGCGATAGCCATTTACAACAGGGCTACGGAGGCTGCCGAGTTCTACGTTGCAGGCAGGAGAATACCTGCCTTCTGGAACGGTATGGCTGTTGCTGCGGACTGGATGAGCGCTGCCTCCTTCATTTCAATGGCAGGTGCTCTCTACGCCCTGGGATACGATGGTCTCGCTTACATAATGGGATGGACGGGCGGATACGTCCTTCTCGCACTCCTGATAGCTCCCTATCTGAGAAAGTTTGGAAAGTACACAGTTCCTGACTTCATAGCGGAAAGATACGAGAGTAACTTTGCAAGACTTGTCGCCCTGATAACCGCAATAATAATCAGCTTTACCTACATGGTAGGTCAGGTCGCAGGTGTCGGCATCATAATGGGAAGGCTGTTTGGGGTCTCCTTTGAGCTCGGTATAGCGATAGGTATGATAATCATAGTCGCGACCACAGTCCTCGGTGGGATGAAGTCAATAACCTGGACTCAGGTTGCCCAGTACATAGTGCTCATCACCGCGTATCTTTTACCGGTTTCCATACTTGCGACCCAGATGTTTGGGGTTCCCCTGCCTCAGTTCCTGTACGGTCACGTTCTTCAGAACATAGTTGAGCTTGAGACCCAGTACGGCATAACACCCCACTACGTTGAACCCTTTGTTAAGTTCAACATTATCCAGTTCCTCGCTCTCACCTTCGTCCTCATGGCGGGTACCGCAGCTCTCCCCCACGTTCTGATGAGGTTCTTCACCACACCTTCTGTTAAGGACGCGAGGATAAGCGCTGGATGGGCTCTCTTCTTCATAGCGATCCTCTACCTGACAGCTCCCGCTTACGCTGCCTTCTCAAGGTTCGTTATCCTCAAGGACGTTGTCGGAAAGTCTATAGACCAGCTACCCGCCTGGGCTCAGAAGTGGGCGGAGACAGGACTGTTTAAGGTAATAGACAAGAACGGGGACGGGATAATTCAGTGGGCTGAGCTGAACATACACAGGGACATAGTCGTTCTCGCCACTCCGGAGATAGCAGGGCTCGCCGCGGTTGTGGGCTTCTTCGTTATGGCTGGAGGTCTTGCTGCAGCTCTATCAACCGCTGACGGTCTTCTTCTGGTCATAGCTGCCGCGGTATCAAACGACCTTTACGCGAAGATGATCAACCCGTCCGCACCGGAAAAGAGAGTTGTCATGCTCGGTAAGATAGCGGTTGCGGTTGCAGGTGTTATAGGTGGGTTCATCGCAGCGCAGAAGATAGCCTTCATAGTCCAGATAGTTGCGTGGGCGTTCTCTCTGGCGACAGCGTCCTTCTTCCCCGCTCTCGTCCTCGGAGTGTTCTGGAAGCGTTTAAACAGGCAGGGTGCTATATCGGGGCTTGTCGTTGGACTTCTGGTCACAATAATCTACATATACCTGAACAAGTATCAGGGAGTATCTCTCTGGGGCATACAGCACACCGCTTCCGGACTTCTCGGTCTGATAGCTAACCTGATAGTAACGGTGGTGGTTACGATGGCTACACCTCCCCCCTCTGAAAGGATACAGAGGCTCGTTGAAGAGTTGAGGTATCCTAAGAAGATACACGAGGTATGATACATGACGTTGAGCGGTTCCTGAAGGAACACTACCCTTTTTCCAAGCTCCCAGAGTCCGCTCTGGGGGCTATCTCCTATCACATAATCGTTCGCTATCACCCCGAGGGAGAACCCATCTTTGAGGAGGGATCCCAACCCCTTGAGTACCTTTATATAGTTCGCAAGGGAGCTGTGTCCCTTGAGGTTGATGGTAGAGAGATAGACTTCCTCCATGAGGGGGATGTTTTCGGTTATCCCTCCCTGCTGAGCGGGGAACCACCTACCTCAACCGCAAAGGTGGTACAGGACGCAATACTCTACCTGCTTCCCAAGGAGATCTTCCTTAAGCTGATAGAGAAGTACGAGGAGTTTGAACTCTTCTTTGCAAAGAGCCTCGCCAAAAAGCTATCCGCCACGATCAAGCTGGTGAAAACCCCTCTAAAGTCCGAAGGCTCTCTGGAGAGGTTCCTTACGTTAAGGATAAAGGACATAAAGGTGAACTCAGTCCCATTCCTGAAGGAGAGTGATAACGTTCTGTCCTCCGCAAGGCTCATGAGGGACAAGAACCTTTCCTGTGTTTTCGTTGAGGGAGAGCGGATAGGCATAGTTACGGAGAGGGATATTATAAAGCGTGTAGTTGCGGAGGGAAGGGATCCTTCCAGTACTTCACTTTCAGAGATAATGAGCTATCCCGTGGTGCATGTGGACGAGGAAAGTTTCCTCTTTGAAGCGATAATAGAGATGGCGAGCAAAAACATAAGGAGGATAGGGGTAAGCAGGGATGGGAGACTGATCGGTGTTCTTGAGGACAAAGACATCATAGCCCATGAGAGCAAGAACCTCGTAGTCCTAATAAAGGAGATAGAGAAGGCGAGGGATGTTGAGGATCTCCGTTACATATACTCCCTCGTTGACGATATGGTAATAGACCTCTTCTCGGAAGGGTTAAAGGTCAACTACATAAGCAGGCTTATATCGGAGGTGAATGACAAACTCATGGCACGTGCTGTCCTTCTTACCATACAGGAGCTTCAGATAGAGCCTCCCGTTCCTTTCAGCGTGATGGTTCTTGGAAGTGAAGGCAGGAGGGAACAGACCCTGAAGACCGACCAGGACAACGCCCTAATATATGACGATACCTACCCAATGCTGGACGTTGATGTCAAGGAGTACTTTGATAGGTTCGGTAAGAAGTACACAGAGATGCTCATAGACATAGGTTTCCCTCCATGCCCCGGCAACGTGATGGTTTCCAACCCCGAGTGGAGGATGGGTGTAAGCGAATGGGAGAAGAGGCTGAAGGGGTGGCTCCTCAAACCGGAACCCGAGAACACCCTCAGGCTGGGGATATTCTTTGACTTCAGAAATGCCTTCGGGAGTTCCGAGCTCGTGGAGAGGCTCAGAGACTTTATCTACAACACTTTGGAAACTGAGGAGCTCTTCATAGCGTACATGCTCCTTGACGCGATACGCTTCAAACCACCCATCGGCTTCATGAGGAGGTTCGTGCTTGAGACCCGGGGGGAGCACAGGGGAGAGCTTGACATAAAGAAGGGAGGTATATTCCCCATAACTCAGGGTGTGAGAGCCCTCGCCCTAAAAGGTAGGGTAAGGGAAACCTCAACCCTTGAGAGGATAGAGAAACTGGAGGAGAGCAACCTCCTGCCTTCCGACCTCGCCTCCGACCTCTCTGAAGCCTACTCCTTCCTTCAGACTTTGAGGCTAAAGGGACAGATAGAGAAACTCAGAGAGGGAAAGCCCCCCGACAACTACATCAACCCCGAAAAGCTATCAAAGCTTGAAAGGGATCTCTTAAAGGATACACTGAAGATAGTGGAGGAGTTTCAGGGCTTCATAGAGAGAAGGTACACAGCCCACATACCGAGATGAGCCTGTACCTAAGAGTAAAGAGAACCTGCCTGAAGAGGAGATATGGTGGTAACCCTCACTTTGAAAGGTTCTTCCCGGACATAGACCTATCTCAGAAGGTACGGGAGACACCCTTCACCGTGTTTGATACAGAGACGACCGGTCTTGACCCCAAGAGGTCTGAGCTCGTGTCCATTGGTGCTCTCAAGGTTCTTGATTTTTCCCTCAATATCTCGGAGAGCTTTCACGAGTTCGTGAAACCCGAAGAACTTTCCAGGAGTTCTGTGGAGGTACACGGAATAACCCTGTCCGAGCTGGAGGAGAAGGCAAGACCCCTTGAGGAGGTTATAGAGGACTTTCTCCTCTACTGTAGGGGAACAGTCCTCGTGGGATTCAACGTGGAGTTTGACAGGAAGATGATTGAAAAGTACACACGCTCTCTCTTTGGGCTACCGCTGGTCAACTTCAGGCTTGACGTCTTTAAGCTGTGGAAGAGGAGGGGAGGTGACGGTAAGGGTCTCAAGGAGATCGCTCAGGAGCTGGATATACCTTCGGTGGGGGTTCACTCAGCCCTTGACGACGCTTATATAACAGCCCTAGTCTTTTTGAAGCTCGCATACAGACTGACAGATGAACCACTGTCCTCGCTTCCCCTCATGCTTTAATATTCCCATGCCAAAGCTGTGTGTAGCCCTTGACCTTGACGAGGGTAGGGCTTACAGACTCGTTGACCTTCTCTCAGACTACCCTCTGGTGTTCAAGGTTGGACCAAAGCTCTTCATCC